>DASYBA010000690.1:0-9961 GCA_036501005.1 Candidatus Xenobia bacterium
CAGCCCTCCCAGCCTCCCGTTCAAGAATAGAACGACAGCAGCGTCTCCCCATACTTCTGCACCCGCGTCCGCTTTAGTCGAGCAACGCTTTCCGGTACCGGGTCCTTGTGGTGGTGCTCTGCCACCACGATGCCTTCTGGCGCCAGCACGGGTTCGACATGCTCCAAGGCTCTGGGTATCTCGCGCATCCCATACGGCGGATCCAGGAAGACGATATCAAAGTTTTGTCCCGCCAGACCCCGGAGGGCGCTAACCACGTCTTTGGGGACGACCTCCGCCGTTGCCCCTGTCGACCGGACGTTCTCGCGCAGCACGCGCAGAGCCACCGACGATTTCTCCACCAGCACGACCCGGGCCGCCCCCGCTTCCCACGCTTCCAGGCCGACCGCCCCGACGCCCGCGTAGAGGTCCAGAAAAGAGCAGCCCGGCAAGCGGGTTTTCAGGATTTCCAGCAGCGCTTCTCGCACCTTGGCGGCGGTTGGTCGTAGCGGACCATTCGACACGAACTTCAATGAAAGTGCTGCTCGGACCCAGGAAAGTTCCGCTCGACCACCCGCCGCAGCTCTTCCCACTGCGGGTGCGACAGGCCGGCGTCGTGCCGGAGGACATCTTCGGCGGCCTCCCGAGCCATCTCCAGCTCAGCCCGGTGCAGCGCCATGTCGGCCACCCTGAGTTGCATGAAACCGGCCTGGCGAGTGCCATAGTAGTCTCCGGGGCCCCGTAGACGCATGTCCTCTTCCGCTACGAAGAAGCCGTCCTGCGACTGCACGAGGCACTCCATTCGTTCTTTGCCGTTCTTCGATTCAGGGTCGGCGACCAGGATGCAGTGAGAGCGGTGGGCGCCACGCCCGACTCGTCCCCGTAATTGGTGAAGCTGGGCCAGGCCGAAGCGGTCCGCGTCCCGGATGAGCATGACGGTGGCGTTGGGCACGTCGACACCGACCTCAATCACGGTGGTCGACACCAGCACGTCAAAGTCGCCACTGCGAAACTGCCCCATGACGGCTTCCTTCTCGTCGGCTTTCTGGCGGCCGTGCAACAGGGCCAGGCGAAGCTCGGGAAAGACCTCGTCACGCAGATGCGCAAAAACCTGCTGGGCAGAGGCCAGCTCCAGCTTTTCCGACTCTTCGATGAGGGGGCACACGACATAGGCCTGGCGGCCCTCTCGTACCTGCTCGCGAATCCATTTGTAGGCTCCGTCCAGGCGGTTCGATCCGATATGATGGGTCTTGACGGGGGTTCGGCCCGGGGGCAACTCGTCAATGATGGTACAATCCAGGTCACCGTAGGTGGTCAGCGATAACGTGCGCGGAATGGGCGTGGCGGTCATGACCAGCAAATCCGGTGCGTCGCCCTTTTCCCATAGACGGGTACGCTGCACCACCCCGAATTTGTGCTGCTCGTCGACCACCACCAGACCGAGACGGTCAAACCGCACCGCCTCTTGAATCAGCGCATGCGTGCCGACCACCACCTGGATGGCGCCGGAAGCAATGTCTTTCTGCACCTGCGCCTTCTCCTTGGTCCGGAGGCTGCCCATCAGCAGGCCGACGCGGATGCCCGGCAGCAGGCCAGAGAGCTTCTGGGCGTGCTGCCCGGCCAGGATTTCCGTCGGGGCCATGACCGCCGCCTGGCACCCGTTCCATACCGCACAACACGCTGCGAACGCGGCGACCACGGTCTTGCCGCATCCCACGTCACCCTGCACCAGGCGGGCCATCGGGTGCGGTGCCCGCAAGTCTTTCAAGACGTCCTGGAAAGCCCGACGCTGCGCCCCGGTGGGTGGGAAAGGCAGGAGCGCCTCGAAAGGGTCTACCACGTCGAGGTTCGGATAGAAGGTCAGACGGGGCTGCACCGCCCGCCCCATACGCTTGAGACGGACGCCGATCTGCTGGACGAAGAACTCTTCGAAAGCCAGCGTGCGTTGGGCCGCGGCCAGCGTATCGGTCGCGGCCGGATAGTGCAGCTGCACGATGGCTCGCCGTCGAGGCATCAGTCGATACCGCTGGCGAATGTCTTCCGATACGACCTCGGGGACGGGCGGGAGGGCCCGCAGCACCTCCACCACGATCCGTCGCATGACTCTCTGCACGATGCCCTGCGTCAGGGGGTACACGGGCACCAGGCGCCCGAACAAGGCCGACGGCTTGTCGGAGACCCGTTCCATATCCGGCCCGTTCATCTGCAGCATCTGGCCTATCTTGCGCTCGACCTTGCCGTAGGCCCGCAGGGAGCCGGACAGTTGGTGTTTCACGTGCGGCTGGTTGAAGAAGGTGAGCACAATGCAGCCGCTAGGGTCGCACACCGTGGCTTCTACGATCTGCAGCTTGCGATTGGGCGCTTTCTCCCGCACCTGGCGCACTTCGCCCTCGATAGCCGCCCAGTCGCCGTCCAGCAGTTGACCGATGGGCACGATGTGCCGCCGATCTTCGTGGGCGGTCGGATAGTGCTGCGCCAGGTCTTCGACGGTGTGCAGGCCCAGTCGGGTGAGATGCTGCGACAGGCCCGGCCCGACGCCGCGCACGGCCTTGACGGATGCTCCCAACGACAGCAACGGGCTGTTCATGCCGTCCGACTTCGGTACCGAAGGCAGCCTCCTGCTTAGGAGGGCTCCGCCCCCCAGACGCTTCGCTGGGGGCCCCCCCGGCCTGTGCTTGGGGAAGCTGTGCGGCATCGGGCTTCGCCCACTACTAGCCAGCGCCTACCTCGAGGGCTCCGCCTCCTAGGTTCGCTGGGGCCCCCCGATTGGCAACCCGTGACCAGGCCACTAGCTCTCAGCCGGTGTTGGACTTTCGTTTAGAGTGGAGGCGATGACGTCGACAGTGTTCGATTCGGCCATCTTGCGGGCCACCCGGATGGCGTTTCGAATGGTGAGCGCCTTGGCCCGGCCATGCGACTTGATGACCACCCCGGCCACTCCCAGCAAGGGGGCCCCGCCGTACTCGGAATGATCGAGGTGCTTGCGCAGGCTTTTCAGCACCGGAGTGAGGGCAGCGGCGGCCCCCAGGTAGACCGGGTTCCATCCGATACGAGTCTTGACGGTTTTCATGATCCACTCGCCCATGGCCTCGCCCATCTTCAACATGAGGTTGCCCGAAAAGCCATCGGCGACAGCCACGTCGACGTGGCCGTTGATGAGTTGCTTGGGTTCCACGCTCCCGACGAAGTTGAGGGCCGTGTGTTGCAGAAGCTCGTAGGTCTCCTTCACCAGGGCGTTGCCCTTGGTGTGCTCCTCGCCGATATTGACGATGCCGACCTTGGGATGGGGGCGCCCCAGGACCTTTTCGACATAGATGGCGCCCATGGTGCCGAACTGCACCAGGTACTCCGGCTTGCAATCGACCGTCGCCCCCAGATCCAACAGCAGGCTGGGGGTGGTCAGGGTCGGAAACATCACGGCCAGCGCCGGCCGGCGAATGCCGGGGATGCGCCCGAGGGTGAGAAGACACGCCCCGATGACCCCACTGGTGTTGCCCGCCGAGACGATGGCATTGACCTCGCCACGCTTGAGCAGTTCGCAGCAGACCACGATGCTGGCTTGCTTCTTCTTCTTGACGGCCGCCGCCCCGGGCTCATCCATGCGAATCCAGTCGGGCGTATGGTGGATGCTGATCTTCGTTTTCGACTCCAGATCTTGCAGCACCTTGCGAATCTGCGGCTCGTCGCCGACCAGCACGATCTCGATGCCGTGTTCCCGACGGGCGGCCTTGAGGGCGCCCCGCACGATTTCGAGGGGCGCCTGGTCGCCCCCCATGGCATCGACGGCGATTCTCACGAGTGATTCAACGAGTCGCTGGATGCCCTGCGGGCACGGGTCTTGGCCCAGTGGCGCAGGTGTTCGATGTGTTCGGCCATGGTCTGGGAAAGCGGCACGATGTCCTGAATGCCCCGCACCACGTCGTTGGTCTCAAGCTCTCTCGGGTGCTCTATCGAAAAGGCCTCGTACAGGGCCGACACGATGGCCTGCTCGAGCTCGGCACCGCTGTACCCTTCGGAAGCCTCGGTAAGCGTCTGCATGTCGAAGCGCGTCGGATTTCGTTTGTACTTCTGCAGCAGGATGCCGAAGATTTCCGCACGTTCCCGGGACGATGGCAGATCGACAAAGAAGATCTCGTCAAACCGCCCTTTGCGGAGCAACTCCGGGGGCAGCATGGAAATGTCGTTGGCCGTGGCGATGACAAAGACTGGCTTGGTCTTCTCCTGGAGCCAGGTGAGGAAGGTGCCGAAGATGCGAGAGCTGGTACCGGTCTCGTCGCCTTTGAGGCCAGAGAAGCCCTTCTCCAGCTCGTCGATCCACAAAAGACACGGCGATATCGATTCAGCGGTCATGATGGCCCGCCGCATGTTGTCTTCCGACTCGCCCTGGTACTTGTTGTAGAGACGGGCCATGTCCATGCGCAGGAGAGGCAGGCCCCAGAAGGCGGCGATGGCCTTGGCGCTGAGCGACTTGCCACACCCTTGCACGCCCAGCAGCAGCAGCCCTTTGGGCTGCGGGAGGCCAAACTGGCGGGCCTTCTCGCTGAAGGCGCTGGTCCGCTTGACCAGCCATCGCTTGAGCAGGTCCAACCCGCCCACGTCGCCCACCTGGTCCCGGGCGGCGTAATACTCCAGCACCCCGCTCTTGCGGATGATCTGTTCTTTTTCGCCTGCCACCAGTTCGATATCGTCTGCGTCCAACCGGCCATCGAGGACCAAAGCCTTGCCGAACACGTTCTCGGCCTCCGTCTTGGTCAGCCCCAACGCCGCCTTGATGAGCTTCTCTCGTACGGGCGGAGGCAGGTCGATTTTGACCGCGGGGTTGTTCTGGACAGAGTCGATCAGCTCTTGCAGGATGGCGTCCAGTTCCAGGTACGACGGCAGGGGAAAGTCGACCACGGTGATGTCTTTTTCCAACTCGGGCGGAATGCGCAGAATGGGTGATACGACGACCACCGTATTATGGGTCCTTTTGATGTCGCGGGCCACGTCCTTGAGTTTGCGCACCACTTCGGGGTTGTCGAGAAACGGGTGGACGTCTCTGAAGACATAGAGGGCGGCCTCTCGAGACTGGGCCACTTGATCCAGGGCGGTGAGGAGGTTGCGGCTGCCCTCGGTGCCGCCGCCTTGGCCGGATAGCAGCCCCTGGGTGACACTCCAGGCCCACAGGCGCTTGTTGCGGGATCGAGCGATGTGCTCCAGCGTGTCGATGACCCGGGTCTCTTCCCACGACACGACATACAGGACCGGATATCGGGACCGCACCAGCACCTCGATGCGCTTCTCGACCTCTGACACCGGGGTATTCGTCGGAGAAGAAGAAGGCTGGGCCGTGCGGGGGGCCGAAAACATGGCGAAAGCTTAGCCGTATGGGAGGGAAACCCTCTCCCAAAGGAGGCCCCATGCGCCGTTCTTCCGATGTGCTGCCGCTGCTTTTGGTAGTGGTCGCGGTGGCCCTGACCTCCTGGGTGTGGATGCATCGGCACGCTGAGGTTCCGCCCGAGCCACAGACTAGCGAGGGCATGTGCCCCGAACGTCCGCTGGGTTGTGACCACGGTCAGCAGTTCACACTGTCCGACCTGAACGGACACCCGGTCAGCTACCGTGCCGACGGGCATCCGCTGTTCGTGATTCTGACGGCGGTTGGCTGTTCCGAGTGCCGAGCCCGGGTGCCCGTGGATCGCCAGGCCATCGAGGCCGCGCATAAATTGTGCATCCCCGTCTGGAACATCCTCGTCTACGCCAACCCAGCCTCGGGCAAGTCGTTCCAAGCCCAGTTCAATCCGTCCGAAGACCAGATTCTGTGCGACCCTGGGGGCCAGGTCGCGGTCCAGCAGTTGGGCGGCAGCGACCAGAGTTGCTGGATCATGCTGGACGGCCAAGGCAAGGTCTCCTGGCAGGGCCCCGGCACCGTTGCCAATATCGGACGAGCCCTCAGCGGCATCTAGCTTTCCGACCGCGGTCCTCATGGGGGGCCTGAGCCTCCCGCTCTGGCTCGCGCCCCTCCGCCCCTGGCCGTGGTTTCAACTGCTCCCTCTGGGCATGTATGCCGTCGCCGTGCACCGCCGCACCAACGGTCTGCTCACGCCTCTCCTCGTCCACGTCATCGTCGATGCGACCATCTTCCTCCTGGTAGTCTACCGTTAGCCATGCGTCATATTTTTGCCGGCGAACGGTATACCGAGAGCCGGCGAAAATACCGGCACGCCGGCGACAGGTAGGGGCCACGACTGCTGAGGGCCACGGCTGCTGAGCGCCACGGCTGCTGGGGGCCACGGCTGCTGGGGACCACGACTACCAGGGGGCCCGGCCGCGGCTAGTCCAGGCCTTTGGACTCCAGCCACGTGCGGATGTGCGTGTTGAGCCAGTGGGCGTGGCGCAGGTAGAAGCTGTGACCGCCGCCCTCCAAGACGTGCACGGTGGCGTTGGGCAGTCGCTCCGCCATCTTCAGGCCCAGCCTGACGGGGATGGTCCTGTCTTCCGTCCCATGCAGGTACAGAGTCGGCATGGTCACCTCGCCCAACCGATCCGATAGATGCAACCCGCTGACCGCATGCAGGCGCTGACCGTACTGATGCCGATTGAAGGTTCGCGCCTCGTCGGCCATCATGCGACAGGCTTCGATGTCCTGGCCGTCCAGCCGACCACTGGCCTGGCACAGGTACGGGAAGGCCTGCGTAAACAGCCGATCGGGAATGAGGGGCATGGTGCGACGCACCAGTCGCTCGATGTAGCGATAGCCGCGGAACCAGCGCACCTCGCACGTCGTGCTGGTCAGGATGAGACCTTCGATATGAGCAGGCCACGTGACCGCGCACGTCAGGGCCGTCATGCCCCCGAAGGACGTGCCCACCAGGATGGGAGGCCGATCGCAGATCTGCCGCACCGCATCCATGGCCAGCAAGGCCAGTGTATCGAACGAATAGGGAGCGCCCGGCACGTCCAGGGGAAGATCCAGGAAAGCGACCGGCCAGCGCTCCGCCAGCGGCGACTGGCGAACCCACGAGCGACTGTCACTCGCGATACCGGGCAGGAACACGAGCCGGGGCGCCTTGCTTCCCTGCCGCGCCGGAGCATGCCAGCCCAGCGGCAGGCCTGGCCCCACCCGGACGGTGCGAGCAACGAGGCTCAGTCGCGAACCGCCTCCAGGATGCAGTGCGGGCCCGGAGTGGGAATGACGCGTTGCAGGCGCAGACCCGACTGGGCAAAAAGATCGGCGAATTCGGCCTCGGTGCGCTCCCGACCGCCTTGCGTCATGACCATCATCTCCAGGTCAAGGAACCGAGCGAAGGACGGGCTATTGTCGGGAGGCACGACCTGGTCGACGACCAGGACGCGTCCGCCCGCCGGCAAGGCGGCGGCGCAGTTCTTCAGGATCTTGACGCACGCCTCGTCCGGCCAGTCGTGGATGATGGTCTTCAAGATGTAAACGTCGCCCCCCGCGGGAACGGACTGGAAGAAGTCGCCCCCCACTCGCTGGCAACGGCTGTCCAGCGCCGGGACAGCCTGCTCTACCACGTGCGGCTGGTCGAACAGAATCCCCTGCGTGTGGGCGTGGGCCTGCAGCAGCGTGGCCAGTAGGAGACCCTGCCCGCCCCCAACGTCGACCAGGGTGCGCACGCCCGAGAAGTCGTAGCTGGCGAGAATGGCGTGTCCGTCCATGGCGGAAAACGACGTCATGGCGGCATTGAAGACTTTATCGAACTGAGGGTGCGCCTGGGCATATTGGAAGAAGCCCTGGCCATGTACGACGGTGAAGGCATCCTGCCCGGATTGGACGGCACCGAGCATGCTGCCCCAGGCCTGCCAGTGCCCCGGTTCTCCGATGAACGAGGCGAAATGGCGCATGGATCCGGGCACGTCGCTCCGCAGCGTCTCACCGACCGGCGTGAGCCCGAAACGACGCTGCCCGTCGATGGTGAAGACTCCCACCGACGCCAGGCTGCGCATGATCCGATACAGACTAGCGGCATGGGCGTGCACCTGCGGGGCCAGCTCTTCCGCCGTTCGAGGCCCGGCCGCCAGGGCATCCGGTACCCCCAACCGACACACGATGTTCATGGCCTGGGTGACCCAGAACCCCGTCATCAACTGCAACGCCACCACCTGTGGCGGCGGCCCGGCCGGCGCCTGCACCGCTGCAGGACTCACTGCTCCACTCATTCAGCTTTAACCTCCAAAGTCCGACGAGGCTCCCTCGTTCGCACGTCGAAGGACTCTCTCCAAGGCCCCTGCACTTGGCGATGCAGCTTACGGGTTCCTGGCGAATCAAAAAGCCCGGTCGGGTAGACCGGGCTTTTTGACCTACCGACCAGGCTAGTGGGCCTGGCTCTCCTTGTCGGCCGCCACCTGCTGCAGAGCGGTCGTCTTGGAGATGTGCTTGACCTCCAGACCGTTCGGTGACCAGTCCCACATCCGGTGACTCTGGCCGTTCATCACGAAGACCGACTGCATATGGTTCTGATGCAGATCGACTTCAGTGATGCCCATGTCCTGAACGGACTTCAGCTCACTGGGCTGGCAGACTGCGTCCTGGTTGGCATCCACCCAGACCGAGAGGCCCTTCAGTTCGTCCCCGGTCAAGCGGCCGTCGCCGTTCTTGTCTCGCACCGAGAGCTTCTGGTAGCCGCTCATCCAGCCGCCCTGCGATCCGAAGAGACAGGTACCGTCAACCGAACCATCGGCCTTCGGTTCCACCAGCAGGCCATCCTTCGGCCCGACCCATTCCATGGCCAACGGGAAGCCGTTGTTGTAGAAGTCGAACATACGGACTTTCTTCATGTCCATGCCGGCATGCGAGAGCCAGTTTCCGTGCGAAGCCTCGAGCCGGCCGCTCCCAGAGACATCCAGGACGATGGGCGTGACCGTGGTGGTGCCGGTAACGTCATAGAGATTGACGTTGATGATGCCGTCAATTTCCTGGTCCGATACCGTGACCAACGTTGCGCCGCCCACGTCGGTAGAGGTGGAAGTGGAGGTGACGTAGCCAACCTCAAGGTAGGCATCAGAGCCGGCCTGGGTCACGGTGCCCGTCGCATTACAACCGCCGACCGTCGCTGCCGCGAGCTGGGAGATGTTGGTGACGTCGGTCAGACCAGCAGGGTTCGACACCAGGTTGAGGGGGCTCGTTGTGGTCGTGGTGGTGGTTGTGGTGGTAGTGGTGCTACCACCTCCTCCGGTCGATCCACCGCCGCCATCGCCATCCCCGTCTCCCCGATGGTTCCCCAACCCGTTGCCGTGCCCGCCGTTGCCTTTGCCCTTGTGGTGACCTTCGTTGCCTTTGCCCTTGTCGTGACCTTGGTTGCCTTTGCCGTTATCGCAATCTTGGTTCCCGTGGTTCTTGTCGTTCCCATACAATTCATCGTGCCCGTCGTTGCGTTTGCCGTTGTCGTGCCCGTCGTTGCCTTTGTCTTTATCGAAATCTTGCTTCCCCTGGTTCCTGTCGTTCCCATACCAGTTATCGTGCCCGTCGTTCCCTCTGCCGTGGTCCCCGTCGCGGTCGCCCACATCGCAACTGCCACTGCCGGTGCCACTACCGCCGCTCCCAGTGGTAGTAGTGGTAGTGGTCACGGTTGTGGTGGTGGTCAGCGCGTAGGCGACTTCGTCAGGAGTCACCTGGCTGAGGAACTCACCCGCCGTCGGATCGTTGGGTGCATTCATGATGGCCGTCAACTGAGCGGTGAGGTTGGCATCGAGAGGCAGCGAGGTGTCCGCCAGAATCTGCTGAGCCAGATCCGGGGGGATCATGTTGCTGAGGGCCGTGAACGCGTCGACCACCGTGGTGCCGTTGGTGGCGTTGCCGGAACTCATGGTGATGTTCCCCGTGCTGACGTCGACAGAGAACGACGTGACCTCGGGGGCTGGGGTGACCGTGGTCGTACTGACCGCTCCGGCGTGAGCCCCGGTGGTGTTTAGGGCGATCGTCAGCCCGCTCACGACGGCGGTGAATCCCACCATCATGGCCCCTGCGGTGAGTAGTGAGTAA
>DASYBA010000691.1:0-4127 GCA_036501005.1 Candidatus Xenobia bacterium
CTTGGGGTTGTGGCAGGGCGACGGCAGCCATCCGACAGTGGCGGGGACGTACCTGGCTGCTTGCGTCTTCTATCAGATGTTCTATCACCAGTCGCCGGTCGGCAATCCCTGGCATGACACCCTGGATGGCAACGTGGCGGCCAGGCTGCAGGACGTCGTGGCGAAGACCCTGCAAGGCTACCGACAGCCCTGATGGACGACCTGGAGACGCTGCACGAGCTGGTGGCGGCGGAGCCCGACGACTATTTCACGCGCTTCTGCCTGGGCAAGGCGTTGATCGACGCGGGCCGCGCCGGGGACGCTATCGAACAACTGCAACAGTGTATCGAACTGAACCGGGACTACCCGGTGGCGCATCGCTGGTTAGGCGTGGCACTCCAGCAGGACGGACGGGCCGAGGAGGCCCGCCGCGTGTGGGAGGAAGGCATGGCGGTGGCGGACCGCACGGGTCTGATCCAGACGGGCAAGGAGATGGGCGTGCTACTGCGACGTCTCCGGCCCTCCCTGGGAGAACACGACTGAACCAGGGGTGTACTCTTGAGCTCGATCCTTGAGAAGCCTGACAGCCTCGTCGACGTCCGACTCGCTCGTGTTCTTGCCCAGGCTGAAGCGAATGGCACCCATGGCGTGCTCGGGGTGCACGCCCATGGCGCTCAGGACCGCTGAAGGCTTCGTGATACCCCAATGACACGCCGCTCCATTCGATAGAGCCAGGTCCGCCCCTACGGCTGCCAAGAGGCTGGTAGTATCAATATTCCGCAGGCAAACATTCAAGGTGTTGGGGAGGATCTCCGTCGGGTGTCCGTTTCGAACCGCCCCTGGAAAGGCGGCTTGCAGGCGCTCCCACAGGCGTTCCCGCAGGGCCACCAGGTGGCTGGTGACAGCTTCCATGCGGCTCACAGCGAGCTCGCAGGCGGCGCCCATGCCGACGATGCCCGCCACGTTTTCCGTCCCCGCTCGCCGGCCCGACTCGTGGGCCACGCCGTGCACCAGCGATTCCAGCTTGAGGCCCTTTCGAATATACGCGGCGGCCGTGCCTTTCGGGCCGTAGAACTTGTGGGCGGCGATCACGCACATGTCGACCCCCAGGTCTTTCACGTTGACGGGAATCTTGCCCCCGGCCTGGCATGCGTCGGTATGGACGAGGGCGTTGGGGCACTTCTCCCGCACCATTTCGACCAGACTCTGGACGGGTTGCAAGGTGCCCACCTCGTTCTGGGCCCGCATTAGAGACACGAGGGTCGTATCGGATGTCAGACGGGCCTCGTCGAGGCGGACCATGCCGTAAGGATCCACGGGCAGCTTGTGCACGACGTACTCTTCCCGCCGCTGGAGGAAGTCGCAGGCATTGGCCACGGAGGCGTGTTCGACCACCGAGGTCAGCAGGCGACGGGGAGGCAGCCCCCGCTGCTCCCAGGCGGCGCCCTTCAGGCACATGTTGTTCGCCTCGCTGGCGCCGCCGGTGAAGACGATCTCCTCGGCATCGCACCCCAGCATGGCGGCCACCTGCTCCCTCGCCCGGTCGATGCCGGCGCGGGCCAGCTTGCCGGCCCAGTGCCCTGACGAGGCATTCCCGTAGCGCTCCGTCAGGTAGGGCATCATGGCGTCCAGCACCTGCGGATCAAGGGGCGTGGTAGCGTTGTAGTCGAGGTAGATGCTCATGCAGGTGCCTTCGCCCTCGCTCCGTGCCGGCCCTAGCCCGACTGAAGGCTACCCGCAAGGCAACACCGAAGCCATGAAGTGTGGAAATGCAGCGCACAGAAGCCGCCTTTTCTGACCGCTTCGAGATTGTCAAAGGCGAGGTGGTGCCGCTGCTGCCGACCGGCGATGTTCACGGCGTGGTGGAATTGCGCCTGGGCGTCCTGCTGGAGCAAGCGGACGATCTAGGGCGTGGACTGGCCTTGTCGGGCGAGGTCGGCGTCGCCCGCCAGAGCACGACGCAGGCCACCGCCATCATCACCCAGCCGATGCCAGAGCCATCGCCAGGGGATACCACCGGGCAATGCTCTCTTCGTCTTCGGGCGCCCTGAGAATCTCCAGGGCGGCCAGGTAATGACCGGGGGCCATGGCTCGATCCCAGTCAGATACGTCGACCGGATACTCAGGCAATCGCAATGCTTCTGTGGGGCTCACTACTTGCAACAAGGTTTCGAGCTCTTGCTGGGCAGCAACGTTTCCATGGAGAGCCGGGCGAGTTGGCCGTAGTCGGCCGCACCCTGGCACGTCAGCCACAGAAGCACCAAGAGCATCCCCAGGACGATCCACGAGACTGCACCTCGCGACGCATAGCTCGGGATTTCGGCAAGATCCCGGTTACGTCCCCGCAACATTGTGAAGCTTGTGTTAACAACACGTTAAAAAAGATGTAACTTCCGGGACACACATCGCAATGTGACATCCGGTACACTGTTTAGAAAAGACAACCGATCGAGGTGCGTGCGATGGCCCTGTTCTCTCCCGGTGCTCTTCTCTCCAATTACAAGCCCCCCGCCCCGCTCAACATGGTCGACTCCCAGGCCGGGCCGGGCGCGTACCAGACGGTCAACCAGCCCCAGATCGGCTTTGACGACCAGGCCAACGGGCTGGTGCCTGGCCAGACCCGGACCCCCGAGAGCAAGGTCATGGTCCTGCAGTCCAATGATGCGCTCAGGAACGCCTATAGCGACATCACCCACGGGTCGAACTTTCCCGCTCAGATTCAGGGCCAGCACGTAGAAGCGGGCGACGTTGCCACGCGCAACCCCGAGTTGAAGGTGGGCGCCAACGGCCAGATCAGCGGCGATCCCGCTCTTACCCAGGCCTTTACGGCCGCCGACCAGACCTATGACTGGTCGCGTCGCCAGCTCGGCCGAGATTTCCAGTTCGAGGGCGACCACAAGCTTCAAGTGCGGGTCAACGATCCCATCCCGGGCGGCGCTTGCTCAGGCTCCGGGCAGGTAGAGTTGCCGGAAGAGCCCGGTGCCCTCGATCCCGACGTCGTGCGGCACGAGACCGGCCATGCCGTGCTTACGGCCAACCGCCCGGCTCTCGATTCGGACAACGTTGCCGGCCGAGAGGTGCAGGAGGGCTATGCCGACGGGACTGCGTTCTTTACCGCCATGGAAGACAAGGACGTGCGGGCCAACGTGCTCCAAAACCTGCAGAAGGGGAGTACGTCCAACACGGCTTCCAACATCGCGGAGGGGTACGAGCAGATGGACGCTCGTCACAACTCCGTCAACCCTACGACTCCCAAGACCCAGGGCATCCGGGACCTGGCGGCCCAGCCTCCCGCGGACGATCCCAAGAGCGGCGTGACCGACGAACATGCGGGCGGATTGAAGATGGGCCATGCGGCGTATCAGTCGACCCTGGACGTCTACCAGCAGATGCGCAAGGACAATCCGACCGGCAACCCGGACGACCAGCTCAAGCAGGCCAGCCAGCACGTAGGCCAGGACTTTGCCCGGGCCGCGGACTTCCTGCCGCAGGGCAACCATTCAGGACAGGGCGACTTCGCTTCAGCGATGATCAAGGCCGACCAGACCGACCAGCAAGGTCGATACGCCGACGTCTACTCGAAGAACTTCAAGGCCGCCGGCGTACAGCCGACCGACACCAGCGCCAATGATGCGAACGTCGCCAGACTGTCCCAGGATGCCAACCTGAACCGCCCCAGCGACCTGCAGAACGCCCCTGCCTTCCGAACCGCCAGCGGCCACCCCGCACCGGCCGGTGCTCGCAAGGCCGCCGATGACTACCTCCAGCAGCACGAGAAGGAACTCGGCTTCACCGGCGGCGGCTACCACGCGCAGGAGATCCAGCACAACGACCGCGGCGAGACGTTCGTCTACTATTCGAATGGTGCCAATCGGGACGACCTGAAGGCCACTCGCATGGCGCAGGTAGGATTCGACAAGGATGGCAAGATCATGACAGCCCGTGAAGACAAGAACACGCCGCCCATGCCCGTTCCGACCTTCGGGCTGAATCCGCCCCACCCGTGGACCCCGAAGGACGGGGTGACCCCGCCCGTCACCCCCGGCGGGACGCCGGGCTACGTGCCGCTGGCGCCCGACTTCAGACTCGATACACCCGCCGTCGCGCAGACCCCGATAATCTGACGCAGACGGCAGTCACCGCAACAA
>DASYBA010000692.1:0-13295 GCA_036501005.1 Candidatus Xenobia bacterium
GCCAGGTGCGACTTCACCCCGCCCAGAGACACGTTCATCTCAGCCGCGATGGCCTTGTTGTTCAAGCCGCGGGCCAGCAGTTCGACCAGCACCCGATCCCGGTCCGCGAACGTCTCGACCGGCCGCGGGAGGCCTCCAAGGGCGTGCCGAGCCACTCGGGGCCCGAAGTAGGAACCGCCGCCGGCGACGGCGTGCAGGCCGGTCAACAGCTCGGTTTCCCCCGATGACTTGACCACGTACCCGTTGACTCCCGCCGCGACGGCATTGCGAACCGTGGCGGAGTCTTCGTGCATGCTGAGAACCAGGATGGGAATGTCGGGATGGCATCGACGTAGCTCCTGGATGACGGTTTTCGGCCCATCCGAGCCCAAGTTGAGATCCAGCAACACGACGTCCGGGCGGCATCTTTCCAGCTCGCTGAGAGCTTCCATCAAGGTTCCGGCCTGCCCCATCACCTCTATCGAGTGCTTCTTCAGCAGGTGTTCGAGGGCCATCCGCACGACGACATGGTCGTCGACCAGCAGGACGTTCACAACGCTTCTCCGGCCGGGCGCAACGGTAAGGTGCACCGCACGCAGGTACCGTGGCCGGGGCTCGATTCAATCGACCAGGCTCCCTCCAGAAGTTCTGCCCGATCTCGCATGCCTTGCAAGCCGAAGTGCCCGGCGCCAACCGCGTCTTTATCGAAACCACGCCCGTCGTCTTGAATCTCGATGGTCAAACGGGGCTCGCATATGTCCAGGCAGACCCGAACCGCGGCGGCGGCGGCGTGCCTTCGAACGTTCTGCAGCGCCTCCTGCACGATGCGCAAGGCAAAGAGACCGATCAGGCCACCCTGGTGGCAGACCTCAACCGACATATGCAAGTCGACATCGATACCACTTTCCTGGCTGAACGTTTCAGTCAATTGACGAACGGCCGTCGCCAGATCGGCGCCTTCCAGGCTGGGATCGGCCAGTGTTCGTGACACGGTGCGGAGGTGATCCAGCAGGTCCTCGCAGGTCTGTCTGGCTAGCCGCAGGCCTTCGTCGTGATCGTGTTGCTGCAGCAGCCAGGCCATGCTTACCAGCGGTTGGGCGATGACGTCGTGAATCTCGGCGGCCAGGATCTTGCGTTCCCGCTCTTGCAACCGGGTGGCCTGATAGAGCAGTCGGCTGGTGGTGTCGGCGCCTTCCAGGGCCGCACCGGCCAGCGCCGAGATCCAGAGGGCCAGCCGCTGCTCGACCTCGCCGAATAGACCGCCGACTTCCTTATGGACGGCATACAGCACCCACGGGGTGCCCTGGGGTACTGGGATGACGCAAGACAGGACAGATCGGGCTTCGGAGAGCAGGAGGCTGTCGGAAGGGTCGATCCCGCCTTCACGCACCACGATCGCCTGTTTTTCGCTGAGGGCCTGCTGGCATATCGAAATACTGTAGTGAAACGGGCGACCGGCCCGCACGCTGAACCGGCCCTCCCGCTCCGGCTGCAGCACCATGACCTCCTGGCAGCGCAACAGCGCGGTGGCGGCGGTGAGCACGGCCTGCGCCACGCGCTCGTCCTGGCCTGCCGACACGATGCGCCGGCCCACGCTCAGCAATTGCTCCACTCGATCGACCAGAGACACGTTCTCGGGCACGGGAAGCTCCCATGTCGCTCCCATCTCTTCGAAGAGTACCAGGGCGCGAGGTGGGTCGGTGGCCGACCCCGTCAGTCGGCCGCGAGCCGCCAGCGAGCGGGCAAACTCGTAGCGCAGCCCTAAGTCCTCGCTGAGGGTCAGGCTTTCTTCGATCAGCCGCCGGGCTCGGTGCGAGTGGCCCCGTTCCTCGGCCAGCCAGGCCGACTCCCGCAAAGCGTGAGGCCGGAAAAGGACAAACCGGCTCGCCATCGCTAGTCCGGCGCGGGCGGCTCGGCGGGCTCGCCGATAGAGATCGCGGCGGCGTCCGCCCAGCATGCCCGGCTGCTCGGCCCAGGTGCGGCAGGCGGTGGCCAGCCAGTTGAACGTGCCACCCGTCTCCGACGCCGAGAGGCTGGGCACTAGCGTGCAGGCCTCCTCGAGGGAGGCCACCGCGGTCTCGAAGGCGCCCCGGTAGAGCGCGTCGATGCCACGGGCCTCCAACGCGAACGACAGTCGCAGCTTGTCCCCGGGTTCCCACAGGGTCGCCGGCCACCGGTCGGGAGCGTTCCAGCCGCCCCCGGCTCGGACCGCCGCACGGGCGAACGACGCCATGAACAGGGTATCGCCCCGGCGAGCCGCCACGCGGTAATGGGCATGCGCGAGGTTGCGGGCCTCAGGGAGTCGCCCCAACTGGTACAGGACGTTGGCCACGTTCTGGTGCACGACTTCCAGATCGAAATAATTGCCCGCCTGGCCGAGCAGTTCAACTCCCTGCCGGTACGTCTCCAGACACGCCTGCACCCGCCCGGAGTGCCATTCGACATAGGCACGGGCCGAGAAGATGCGGCCGCGCTGCGGGTCCAGGGGTGACCCCGGCATGGTGATGGCCTGCCGGCTATATCGATCGGCCCGGCGGAGGAACCCCAGGTTGGCCACCAGGAAAGCGTGCAGTGCATAGCAACGGCCCACCTCCGGTCCGGGCGGAAGCTGGCAGGCTTCGTTCACGGCACGCCAGGTGGCCCATGCCATCCCCTCACGGCGACCCAGGAAGTAGGCTGCAAAGACCAGCGCCTCGAGGAGATGGATGCGCGGCACGGCGGCAGCGTCCTCGCGCTGGGCGGGAGGTCTGACGGCTTGCCAGGCATCCACGACCAGCTCCCGGCCGAGCGCGAGGAGGCCTTCCAGACTGCCCCTGGGTAGCCGAACAGACAGGCGAGACAGACCGTCGGTCAACCGTTCCATGGCCTGGCCATAGTCGCCCCCCCGGCTGGCCGCGGTGGCCAGTCGGGCCATCAGGGTGGCTCCGTGCGCTGGATCCACCTCCAGCGCCAGTGCCGAGAGGTAGTGGTCGACGGCTTCCGCGCAGGCCATGCGCAGGGTCAGCACGTCGCCCAGGCCTTCGTGGGCACGCCGCAAGGCCGAGGGGTCGGTCAGTCCCGTGAAGGCCCGCCGGTAGTATTGTTCGGCCAGATCCAGGTCACCCGTCGCACGGGCCTCGTGGGCCGCCTGCAGGGCGAAGGGGGCGGCCTGGATGGGGTCCCCGGCCTCGCTGAAGTGCCAGGCGAGCCGGTGAGGTTGGGGTGGGCTGGCGCCCTGCATGACCTCGGCGGCTCGCCGGTGGAGTTGTCGCCGACGGTCGTCCGGCAAGCGGGAGAGACAGCTTTCGCGCAGACGATCGTGGGCGAAGGTGAGAGAGGTCTGGTCGGAGTTCCACCACAGGATGCCCCGATCGGCGAGCAGGTCCAGACTGGCTACCAGGGCGCCGCCCGGCGAACGGGTGATGGTGGCCAGCAGGTCGAGATCGACGGTTCGCCCCAGCAGGGCGGCCGCGGTCGCCACCTCGAGAGTGGGACCGGGCAAGAGGTCGAGCCGCTCCAGCATGCGGAGGCCGCCTCGCTGGGAGAGGCGCAGGGAAGCAGGGGTGTCCTGCCATTGCCACCCCTGCAGGGTCGGACGGATCAGGCCAGTCTCGGCCATGCCGCGGACGACCTCCACCGCCGCGAAGGGGCTGCCATCCGCAAGCTCGCGTACCATGCGACGGGCTTCCGCGGGCAACGTGTCCCCCGTCATGGAGGCGACCAGCGCTTCCGCTTCCGCGCCACTGAGGGGGTCCAGGTCGATGGCCTCCGGCCATCGATCGTCGACCCCCGTTTCGTCCCGCGCCCCGGCCACCACCAGCACGTGAGCGCGGGTCAAGGCCGGCGCACACAGGTCGAGGACCTGTACGGAGCTGGGATGGGCCCACTGCACATCGTCCAGCAGCACCAGCGCGGGCCGCTGCGCTTGGCCCAGGAGACAGAGGAGGGCGGCCAGGGCCTCCGGGGCCTGCTCGCCCTCCAGTCCCCGGCCCGGTGCTCCGAGCAGGTCGGCCAATTGGGGCAGGGCCCGCGTGCAGGGGCCCAGCAGGCTCTTAAGGCCACGGCGCAAGTAGGGGGCCAGGCCCGCGTCGGCACGGCCCCATGACAAGAGGTCGTGCGCGATCCCCTGAAACATCTGGTACGGAACCTGGGAACCCCCGGTGAGCCCCCCTCCCCGCAGCACGGCCGCGTCTCCCGCCCGGCTGGCCAGTTCGTCCATCAGGCGGGTCTTGCCACTGCCGGAGCTGCCCCGGATGACCAGTAGGCGGCCCTGGCCCCGACGGGCCGCTTGCAGAGCATCGGTCAAGCGGTCCAACTCCCCGTCTCGACCCACCAGGCGCGGCCGGCCCAGGCGTTGGCGGATGTCGCGTGACCGGAGATGGAAGTCGGTCTCGCCGCCGGCCAGGCGCTCCAGGTCGTGTCGGAGCGCCGGGGCCGATTGATAGCGTTCCTCGGGCGCCTTGCCCAGCAGTTCGGCCAGCAGGTCGTTCAAGAGCGGGGGGACGCCGGGCAGCGGCGGGACGGGTGCGGAGAGGTGGGCCTGCAGAAGGTCGCCGACCTCGCGGTGCGGGAAGGGGGGGCGTCCCGCTATCAGTTCGTAAATCATGATGCCTAGCGAATAGAGGTCGGCGGCCGGGGTCAGTTCGGCCTGGATCAGCCCGGCCACCTCCGGGGACATGTAGCGGAGCGTTCCAACCGCCAGCGTGGCCACGTCGGCGTGCAGGCGGCGGCCGCGGGACAGGCCGAAGTCCAGCAGCAAGGCGGCTGCGAGCCCGCCGTCGTCGGGAACGAGAACGTTCTCCGGCTTGATGTCCCGATGCAGAATCTGGCGGGCGTGCGCCTCTTCCAGAGCATGCAGGACGGCGATGCCCACGCTCAGGGCCTCCTGCCAGGTGGCCCGGTGATCCTCCAACCAGCGACGCAGGGAGCGACCTGGGACGTGCTCGACTACCAGCGTCACGGAGTCGTCGTCTTCCAGCAAGCTGACGAAGCGCGGAATGTGAGGGCCCTGCAGTTCGGCTAGCGCATCGGCCTCGTGCATGAGCAGGAGCCGGGCCGTGGAGGACAAGGCGCCCCGGTCGATGGTCTTGATCACCACCGTGCGGCCGGTCGGTTGTTCGAGGCCCAGCCAGGTGGCGGTGTGGGTTCCCTGCTTGAGGAGTCGGGTTCGACAGAAGCGGGCAACAGTCGATACGGGCACGGACGTCCTGGGTTCGCCTGCCATCTGGATGGCTCCTGGTCATCCAGATGGATCGCTTCTGATCATCCAGATGGATGGCTCCTGGCGGGCCATCTGCGGCTGGCCCTTGGCCAACCGGCCATCATTCACGGCCATGTGGCTGTCGACACCCGCGCAAGAAATTTTGTACCATTGACAGTTGAGGTCCCCTGGTGGGATCTTCATCATCGAATGGGCTGGAGGTAGGCACAACGTGACCCGAGAGGTGAAATCCAGAGATTGCACGTCGACCGAAAGGGCCAGAGGCTGGCTGCGAAGGTGGCCAGTCTTGTTGTGCCTGGCGCTGGCCATTTGGCTCAGCGGTTGTTTCGGTGATGCCAAGGAGGGCATCGTCACCGCTGTGAATGCCCCTGTCCAGATCAAGCCGGTGGGCGTCCCCGCCTCCGTGCAACTTCCTGCCGTCGGCTCCGCTACCATCAGCTTCCAGGGAGATTTCGTAAACGCCGCAGGCCAGGTCCTGACGGCCGACGACGACACCATGCAGCTTCTTGTCGTCAGCCAGCCTGCGACCGCCACGGTCACCGGCAATGACAGTCCGTTCGCCGCAGTGAACGGCGTCGCTTCGATCTCAGTGCAGGTCGATGCTGCCGGCACGTACATTTTCCAGTTGACTTCCGGCTCTGGAACTACGGCGCTCTTCTCGGCGCTGTTCAGCATCGAGGTGACTTCTACTTCGGTCGGGGCTCCCTTCCAGTTGGTATTCCTCCAGCAACCTTCCAACGCTCAAGTGAATGCCGCCATCTCACCGGCCGTCACGGTAGTAGAGCAAGACCAGGCCGGCAATGTCATCACCAGCGACAACAGCACTTCGATCAGCCTGTCCATCGCCAGCGGGCCGTCTGCCAGCCTGAGCGGCAACGTGGCCACGGTGTCGGGGGGTGTCGCCACTTTCTCTGATTTGGCCTTGAACACGCCGGGTACCTACACCCTGACCGCCGAGGGTAACGCCGGGGGCAAAACGCTCACCAGCAGCGATACCCAGTCATTTACCATAACCGCTAGCGTCGGGGCCGCCACCCAGCTTGCCTTCGGCCAGCAGCCCACCAACACTTCGATAAACACGACCATCACGCCGCCCATCACCGTCAAGATCGAAGATGCCCAGGGCGTAACGGTGACGAGTGACAGTTCCACCCAGGTCACCCTGTCGCTGGCCCAGGGCCAGCAGGGCGCGAGCCTGGCCGGTTCGGTCACCGCGACCGCCAGACAGGGGGTCGCCACGTTCAGTAACCTGCAGGTTACCGCCCCAGGCAGCTTCAACCTGGTGGCGGTCGACACCACGAACCCCAGCATCACTGCTGCGGGCAGTGCCGCCTTCACGGTCGCCGACGTGGCCGCGAAGCTGGGGTTCAGCCAGATCGTCAACGTGGCCCAGAACGGCACCCTTCCGACCATCACGGTATCGGCCCAGGACGCTCAGGGCAATACCGTCACCAATTTCCCCGCCACGACCGTGAACCTGGCCTTGGGCACCAACCCCGGGAGCGGGACTCTCAATGGCGTGGTGGCGGCGACCA
The DNA here is from genome assembly GCA_036501005.1 of Candidatus Xenobia bacterium. Taxonomy (GTDB): domain Bacteria; phylum Vulcanimicrobiota; class Xenobia; order RGZZ01; family DASYBA01; genus DASYBA01. The sequence goes on from DASYBA010000692.1 coordinate 6,715, forward strand.
CGGTCAATGGCGTGGCTAGCTTCTCGGGTCTCAGCATCACGCAGCCGGGCATTGGCTACACCTTGACGGCCACCACCAGTCAACCCAATCTCACGGGCATCAGCAACAGCTTCAATGTCACACCGGGGGTTGGCGTGCCCGCCAAGCTGGCGTTCCTGCAGCAACCGAGCACGGTCACGCAGGGGGCGCCCATCGCGCCGGTGGTCACCGTACAGATCGAAGACGCCTTCGGGACGGTCGTCGCGGGTGCCACCAACCAGGTGACGGTCGGCCTGGATCCATCGTCTACTGGAACCGGTACCCTCACCGGCGGCGCCCCTGCGCAGACACCCACCAACGGTATCGCCAGTTTCTCCAGCCTGTCGGTGTCGTCCGCTGGAACCTACGCGCTCAGGGCGACCGCCACGGGCCTGCCCAACGTCACTGCCACTAGTGCAAACTTCAACGTCACGCCGTTGTCAACGGGCTACGTCTACGTATCGGATATCAACAACAACCAGCTCCTGCGCTATACGTTCAATCCCGCCAACCCCACCAGTTCCGATCTGTCGGGCACACCCACCTCGATTCCCGTGGCCGCAGGCGACATCCTCATCTCTTCCGACAAGACCTTGCTCTTCTCGACCGGGCTGGGCGGACCTACGGAGGTCTACAGTATCAACCCCGCCAACGGGAACCTGACCTTGCTGAGCAGCGACTCCACCGAGAACATCATTGGCCTGGTCCAGAGCCAGCTCGACCCTTCCCTCTACTATGGAAACGCCTTCACGGGATTCACTGGGACTGTGGAGAAATACACCTACAATCCCACCACGCATCACCTGGATGCCACCCAGCAGCTCCTGAACACCTCTCTAGCCAACCTGGCCGTCCTCGATGTCCCGAACCCCGGATCCTCCCCGAATGAGTTCGTGTACGGGGCGAGCGGAGCCAACCAGACTGTGTACGAATTGAACCCGGCCAATGCCTCCAACACCCCAGTGGCCTTGACGGCATCCGATAATCCGACCCAGGTCGCGGCGGCCAACGTCAATGGAACCCCGGTCCTGCAACTGCTGGACTCCGTGTTCCCTTCTGGCGATTTGCTTCGCACCTACACCATCAACGCCGTCGACGGCACCATCAATGGCGGCAGTGCGGCAGATCTCGCCCTGCCCAATAGCATCGGTAGCCCCCGCTGTATCGTCGTAAACAACAACTTCGTCTACTGCGGAGCGGATGGTTCGACATCCGTCTTCGGCGCCACCATGATCCCGCCCAGCGCCGACCAGTTCCTGTCCAACCAACCCTACGCCGTCAATGGGGCTCCGCAGAACCTGATCATCTCGGGAACGTCCAACCAGATTCTGTTTTCACTGAGCTCTCCGCAAAACACCTTGGATGAGTATGTGATCAATTCGGATGGTACTCTCGGTACCCCCAATGCTACCCCTGCCAACAATAAGCCGACGGCCACGACGACCATCACATCGTCTGCCAACGTCAGCGACGTGAAAGCGGTCATCTTCCCCTGAGGTGAGCCGCAATAGCCGAGGAGGAAGCCGCCGGTTGACCCGGCGGCTTTCTTCTTGGGAATTTTATCGATAGCGGTGACGGGAGCAGTCGGAACGATCACTGAAGCGCGTGCCGTCGTTCTGCGCTCAAGGCGGGTCACCGAGTGGCGGACAGCGTTGTGGGGCGGATGTTCCAGCCTTCCACGCGGACGACGGCGTGGTCGGATGGGGCTGATTCGATAGCGACGGTCTTGCTGGCGCCGGGGAGGAGCGAGAAGTAATTCTCGCTGGCGAAGGCGGGCAGGATACGGCGGCCGGTGCGGGCGTCTCGCAGGGTCAGCTTGATCATGAGGGCCACGTGCGACGTCAGGTTGCGAATCGCCACGCTTGTTGTCGACCCCTGTCGGTAAGCCATGCCCGTCAGCTTGACCGTTGGCAGTGTGTTCAACACTTGCAGCCTGTGCTCGTCTTTGGCATGCCAGTAGAAGTTTTCCGACAGCACCTTGCCCTGTTGCTGCAAGATGAGCTGCACGAAACAGACGGGCGGCAGACCATCGGGAAGATGCCCGGCCGCCGTCGCCGCGTCGGCCGGGGCGTCGAGTGGGGTATCGACCGACGTCAGTTTCTTGCCATCCAGACCGTAGACGTCAAGGGTGGCGCGCAGGCCATGCAGGTCTTCAAACGTGTTGTTGATGACCGAGATGGTGTCGTCGTCCAGGTTCAACTGGACGTGTATCGGTTCGCACGCTTTCTGCACCCCGTAGAGGGCGGCAGTGGGTTCCAGGTCGTAGGCATACAACTGCCACACCGTGCTGGGCCAGGCCGGGTGGCTCATCCACAGCAGCACCCCGCTGCAGTCGTGCCACAGCTTGCGGTTCCACGCCTCAAAGATGGCTCGGTAGTCGTCGTAGTTCAACATCTGGGCTTTGCGGGTGAAATCTTCGATATTGTTGGCCGGGCCCCAACGGGCCGCCATGGCGGCCATGTAGGTGTGCGGGTTCTGGGCCCCGTGGCAGAAGTCGTGGTAGGCCCAGGTGTCGTTGATGGGCCACAGATCGCGCCTAGGCATGGTTGAGAGCAAGCTGTCAACCGACGGCACCGAAGGCAGGCCGATCTCGGTGGTGAAGCCGTGGGCGAGCTTGCTGAAGTATCGAACCGGGTCCTGGTAGCAGTAGGGACCGTGGCCGTGGACGCCCTGCCGATCCGAGCCGGTCTGGTAGCGGCGCGTGCCATCCAGTCGGGTGGTGAGGTCCTGCAATCCAGCCTGGATGCGGGGCGGCGGGTCGCCCTCGTTGCGGCCGCACCAGGGGGCGATGCAGGGGTGATTCCGATAGCGCTCGATGCAGTCGGCCGCATTGGCGAGGAACATGGCCGGATCGTCGGGGTCTGGCCCATCCACCGGGTTGGCCAGCCAGAAGTCGTTCCACACCAGGATGCCGTATCGATCGCACAGGTCGTAGAAGTCCTCTTCCGTGTCCATGCCGATCCAGTTGCGGATCATGGTGAGGTGGGCGAGGGCGTGCATGCGGATGCAAGCCTCCAGGCGGGCCCTGGGGATGCGCTTCATGGCTTCGTCCATGCCCCAGTTGCCTCCCTTGCAGAGAATCTTCTTGCCGTTCACCATGACGACCAGTTCGTGGCCGTGATCGTCGTACGACATCTGTCGGACGCCAAAGTGGGTGTCGGAAACGTCCGAGGGAGCGCCATCCGCGCCTCGCAGGGTGAGGTGCAGGGTATAGAGGTTCTGCGGCCCATAGCCATTCGGCCACCACAGGCGGGGACGGTCGAGGGTCTGGGGCGGGAAAGAGACTTCTCGGGTTTCTCCCGCCAAAAGATGCACCGGCATCTCGACTGACAGGCCGCCCACCGTGCCCCGCAACGCGCCGTCCCACGGCTCCGTCCCCGCATTGCGGACTCCAGTTCGAACCGTCAGCCGCGCTTCCGATAGCGAGGGAACCTCGGTGACCACCTGAGGATCCCGGATGACGGCCGGTCCGGTGGCCGAGAGCCAGACCGGTTGCCAGATGCCCATGGACCGATCGCGGATGCCCGGTATCCAGTCCCAGCCGACGGTGGCGTGGAAGGTGGGGTTGTCGGCGCCGAGCTTCCCCCCGTTGGGGCCCGTGCCGGCCGTTTGAGTCTGCTCCAGCGGAACCCCCGGGGTCTTGTTGTGGTGGATGCGCACGGCCAGGAGATTGTCCCCGCCGTGGATGACGTCGGTGACGTCGAAGCGGCCTCGGGTGAAGGCGCCGTCGATCTGGCCGGCGTTCTTGCCGTCGAGCCATACGTCGGCCTTCCAGTTGATGCCGTCGAAATTGAGCCAGACCCGGCGCCCCGTCCACGCCGAGGGCAAGGTGAAGTGTTCCCGATACCACCAGTCGAACTGGTTGTAGCGCTCTTCGATACGGCGGTTGTTCAAGCCGTACAGGGGCTCCGGGAGCACGCCGTCGTTCACCAGGCTGGTCAAGACACTGCCCGGCACCGTCGCCGCATACCAGGGGTGCATGCCGAAATCGCTGGCCGCCGGGCGGATGTCGTTCCATGCCTCGATCAATTGCCAGCCACGGTTGAGCATCAGTCGGCCGTCCGACTGCAACCGCGGGGGTTGGGGCTGCGGTTTGCGCGTCGCACCGAAGGTTTGTCCCACCGTTGGGGGTCGGGGAACGTCGCAAACCCCGTCCACCACAAGCTCGGCCACATCCACTGCGGCGCCCGGCCTGGGCAGCCAGAGTCGCACGTAGCGGGTCATCCCTCGCTGGCCCGGGCGCCAGTGGATGGCATCGTCGGAGAACTGAACGACAGACTGCTTCGCCGGTCGAGGCCCCCACTTCACGCGGACCCCGTTCACCCGACAAGTCGCATCGAGGTCCACATAAAGGTACTGGTCTCCGTGCACCCCGCTCGACCACCAGGTGTCGGCCCGACCGTCCACCGCGGCCTGGGCCGTCGCCGGAGCCGAACTGCTGGCGATGCGCTGCACCGCGAGGTTGTCTCCCCAGGCGGGTACACCCAGGAAAAGAAGGACGAGCCACCAGGGTCTGTTCATCGCACCGGACGAGTTCATGATCTACTCCCCGAAGCCCGCTCCCGCTAAAGCCTGATCGCGGCCCGCGCCCCAGCGGCGCCCCCCATCAGGCGGGGTAGGCGATGTTGGGGCTTCGTGTGGGGTTGTGAGAGGTGGGTTGGCGGCCGCGGTACCGCGGGTTGGACGAAGAGCAGCGGCAGCGCCGCGACGCCCAACAGCACTGCCGACATGGTGAGCCATCCCGCCCGCGTGATACGGGGAGGTGGACAAGGGGGGAGAGCGTTCCACTGCTGCAGCGCCTCCGCGAGACTGAGGCGGGTCGACGTTCGCCACTCGTTGGCCAGGCGGGCCAGACTCGGCGTCATGGTGGGGAAGAGCGTTTCGAGCATGTCGGCGGCGTGTCGCAGAGGGCAGGCCTGCAGGCAGAGCTGTGACTGGATCACCCAGGTCAGGCCGGCGACGGTCAGCCGCACGCGGCCGTCCTGCATTTCCAGGTGGTCGGGGCGGAAGTTGAGTTGAGCCATCCAGGATTGGCTACGCTCCAGGTTGACGAGGAATTGCAGGTAGGCGGCCATCCAGCGATGGCGGTGCTGGGGGCGGGATTCCTGCAGCATCCAGATGACCAGGCCCGGCCACCCTTCGTCGGCGATGAGGGCGGTCATGCAGCGAGTCGTGCGTTCGACGTCCAGCAGCGGGGGAATGCAGTCCCCGGCCCGCCGGAGGCTGTCGAGCCGGAGGTCGGCGCCAGGCTCGTTGGGCAATTGGACGCGGAAGGCGGGACCCGTGGGGGCTTCCACCCGGTCGGTGGGGGCGAGCAGGTTGGCGACGAGGAGGGGTGAGGGGCGCAGACGCAGGGGTCGGCGAGGCACCAGGGATAGAGACCTGACTTGCAGCATGGAGCACCTCCTCTTCATTGAATTCTCTTCAAGGCCCGCCCATTCCTCGCGACAGGTCGATCTCGGCCCTTGAAGAATCTGTCGGCTTCAATCGCATGGAGGTAACGGCAATGCGGGCAATCGTGGGAGCGGCGCTGGTGGCGCTTTGTGTGGGGCCGGCCAGCGCCGACCTGAAGTACACCATGACGACGTCGGTCAACGGCATGCAGATGGGGTCCACGACGTACGTGCAGGGCATGCGCCAACGGGTGGAGACCCGCATGACCATGGGGCCGATGCACGTCAAGACGGTGATGCTGACTTTGTGCGACAAGCACCAGTCTGTGCAGATCGACGACGACATCAAGATGTATACCGTGTCGGCCATCAACAGCAATCCGTCGGCCATGCCGAGCATGCCGATGGCGGGCATGCATCAGACGGCACCGCCGTGCACTGGGGGCACCGGACGGGTGGAGATGACCTACGGAGTCCAGGATCTGGGGACGGAAAAGGTGCATGGTCTGGAAGCCAGGCACGTGAAGCTCAGCATGCACGTCAAGAGCAGCGGGTGTGCGGGGAACGATGACAAGACCACGGACATGGAGGAGTGGGTCTCCAACGTCAAGGGGTTCAGTTGCCCCGAGTTCACCGCGCCGCAGCGCAGTGGCAAGAACTCGACGGGCTGCGACATCACCTACGTGACGCATGGCGACATGGCCAAGGTCGGGAGCCTGCTGGCGGGCATGCCGGTGCGGGTCAAGATGCAGATGGGGAGCGGTCAGACCTTCGAGCAGGAGCTCTCCGACTACTCCGAGGCGCCGCTGGATGGGGGGCTGTTTGCCCTGCCGTCGGACTATCGACAGGTGACGCAGGCCCAGTATGAGGCGGCCGAGGCCGAGAAGATGATGCAGCAGATGAAGCAGGGCGTTCCCCAGGAGTAACAGCTTCGGGTCGGGTATTCTGCAACAGAACGGCAGACTGGAGGCGTATGGAAGCTCGGCCTTACCACGCCGGGGAGGCCAGTGAGGGGATCTGGGCGCATGGCAACCACCCGCTCCATGGGATGTGCTGCGCGACCATCACCTTCATCCTCGGCGAATTTGTCCGGAAGAACCGTCTGGGCGTGGTGCTGTGCAACAACGCGGCCTTCGAGGTGGGGGGCGAGTTGTGGCGACCGGACATCTC
>DASYBA010000693.1:0-5753 GCA_036501005.1 Candidatus Xenobia bacterium
GACCTTCTGACGGCCAGTTCACAGCCCGGCAACACCCCGCTGCCCGGCAGCGTGGTAGTCTTTCCTCGCCAATAGACACATCATTGAGAGCGAGGAACTGAACATGCAAGTCGCCGCCACGTCTCCCAAGCCCGTCTCGGGCCCGATTATCGTCACCGAGTACCGGGGCATCCAGCAGGCTGCCATCGAAGGCAAGGACCACTTCACGCTGACCGTCGACGGCGTGCAGAAAGACTACACCCTGGAAGCGGCCAAGGGCAAGCACCCTTCCCAGTTCAACAAGCAGGACAAGTTCCACTATAGCGAGCTGAAGGTCCACGAAGAAACGAAGGGCGATCCGAAGTCGGCGGCGACCACGACCTACGACCTCAGCTCGGCTGACGGTGTCGACAACATGATCCTCATGCACAAGGTCCCGGAGCAGGGCAAGGCGCAGGACATCAGCCTGAGCTATCCGACCGGCTTCATCATGTCGGACGGCAGCAATAACGGCTAAGGCTGCGCTTCGATCTGCTTGAGCAGCACGCCCACGTGTAGATCCCGACATTTTCGATAGATGTCGGGATCGTTCAACATGTCGGCGATCTTCGAATCGTCGAGCAAGTGGCCATAGTCCTGGCTCCGCACCCAGCGGGCGACCTGCGGGTCCTGGCTGAGCGCGACCAGTTTGGGATCCTGGGCCAGCGTTTTGACCGGCGCCAGTTGCTGGAACTTGTCGAACAGCACCGGGTCACCCAGCACCAGGGTCAGGTCGTCCAGCGTCTGCCGGCCCGCATCGTCTAGCGGTGAGGCCTGGTGGACGATGCCGCCGAAGATGGAGTCCTGGATGTCCTTCTGCATGGCCTCGAGCTTCTTGTCGGTGTCGTCCAGCACGGGGGTGGGCATCGGCGTCGGCAGGGGTCGGTCGTAGGGATTGCTGAAGGCCACCTTCGCCTTGGGGGGGTGCGGACTGGCCGCCTTCGCCACCGCCAGGTCGGCCACCGCGATCAGATCGATCCCGATGAGCACCAGGCTCACCAGACAGACCCCCCACGCGGCTCCGAGAATGGCGCCGGTCCACGATTCCACGTCCGTGCGGGGCGCCAGTTCCTGCGCTTGGCGCGCCTTCTCCCGCCGCTTGAGGTACCAGGCCGCCCATGATTCGAACACGATGAATAAGAGCAGGCCAGTCAGCAGCATGCCGCCCAGCGGCACCAGGCTGAGGGGCAGCCAGTGCGTGACGGTAAAGATCCACTCCGTCAGAATCTTGAGCGGGCCCGCCAGGAACCCGGCCACCAGCAAGGCGGCAAACGACGAGAGGATGCGCAGGGCACCCCGCATCCAGCCCACCACCCCGAGGAGCAGAATGGCCAGGATGCCGACGATGGTAAAGATCACACTTCGATACGGTCGGCGTTGAGCAGACCGTCCGCCAGACGACGCCGTATCGAAACCGTATCCACCGGCGGAAAGGCCAACCAGGTGGCCGCCTGTTGACAAGCCCGGGTCAGAGCCTCGCCGCTCAGGGTGGAGGCCAGGACCTGCCTGGCCAGGTCGCTCCACGCATTGACCGCATCGTTGGCGAACACGGTGGCGATGTCGAGGCCCCGGCTGGCATCCGACTTGCGGTCCTGCGCCTTGCGAACGGCCCGCATCCAGGCACTCTCGGTCGCATACAGGGTGATGCTCATGTCGGAGAGGAGCGCCAGCAGCTCCTGCTCCTGGGCCAGGGCCTTGCCGTGCTTCTGCCAGGCGTGGCCGAGAGCGAAGAGCACGAGCCGCCGGCCCCTGTCCACCACTGCCTGCAGCGCATCCAGACCTTCCGCCGGGGCCGGCGCCGCGCCCGCACCCACCGTGCGAGTCGCATCTTCCAGCGCCGGCAACAGGGCGACCTCCCCTTCGGCGGCCTTCTTCAAGAAGCGCGACGTGATGATGAGGCGGTTGATTTCATTGGTGCCTTCGAAGATGCGATTGACCCGACAGTCGCGATAGCGGCGCTCGGCCGGATATTCTGCCGAGAACCCATAACCGCCGAAGACCTGCACTTCCTCATCAGCCACGAACTGGAGGGCCTCGGTGCCGTGCACCTTGAGAATGGAGCACTCTACCGAATAGTTTTCAATCGCCGCCATCACGGCCGTCATGTCGTTTCTGTCGACCCGGGCCAGCGCCCGATCCAACAGGCCCGCCGTGCGGGTCGTCATGGCCCGCAGCACCCACAAGCGTACCAGCATCTGGGCGAGCTTGTGTTGAATGGCGCCGAAGCGGGCGATGGGTTGACCGAACTGCTGCCGCTCCTTGGCATATTGAACGGCCTCGCGCAGGGCCCACACGCCGCTGCCCACGGCCGCTGCCCCCAGTTTGAACCGTCCCAGGTTGAGGGCGTTGAAAGCAATCTTGTGGCCCTTGCCCACCTCTCCGATGACGTGATCGGCGGGCACTTTGACGTTATCGAAAGAGAGCCCCCGGGTGGAGGAGCCCTTGAGCCCCATCTTCTTCTCCTCTTCGCCGACGGTGACGCCCGGCGCGTGTCGATCGACGATGAAGCAAGTGAATTTATCGCCATCGACCTTGGCAAACGCGATGAAGATGTCGCAGAAGCCGGCGTTGGTGATCCACATCTTGCTGCCGTTCAGGAGGTAGGCCTGTCCGTCGTCGACCAGGGTCGCCTTGGTGCGAGCTCCCAGCGCATCCGAGCCGCTGCCGGGCTCAGTGAGGGCGTAGGCCGAGACGAGCGTGCCCGAGCCGAGCGGCGGCAGGTACTTGCGTTTGAGCATCTCGGTGCCGAAGCTGTAGATGGGCTGCATGCCGATGCCGTTGTGGCCGGAATACGTCACGCCGAACGACTCGTAGCGCCCCAGCTCCTCCTGGACGATCATGGCGCACGCCTTGTCCATGCCCAGCCCCTCGTAGGCCTCCGGAATTTCCAGCGAGAGCAGGCCGATGTCGGCTGCCTTTTTCATCATCTCACGGTTGACGCCTGGCTTCTGGGCCTCCAGATCGGCCATCCTGGGGATCAGCTCCCGCTCGACGAAGTCCGCCGTGCTCTGCTGGATCATGCGCTGCTCCTCGCTGAAGTCGTCGGGCGTGAAGACGTCAGCCGGGTCGGCCTGCGACAAGAGAAACATGCCGCCTCGCACGAGGGGGCTGGAACTGATTTCAGTAGGTGCGCTCATGACACTCCTTATGTTACGCCGGGCAGAACGGGGCTCTCCAGCGGGTTGCGCAGGGTCACGTCGACGGTCTGGATCACCAGGGTGACCACCGGGCCCTCCTGGTGGACGGGCGGGAACGACAGACCGGTGCGCCAGGTATTGTTGCCGTCGACATCAACGGTCGAGGTGCCGGACGCTTCGTACATCGCCCCGCTCGCATCCTGCAGAGACGCCCCCGAAATCCACACCTGGTCGAAAGGCCCGTCTTTCAGCACGACCTCGGGGCAGAGCAGGAGGGTGTCGTCGGAGCGAAGACCGATGTCGACCGACACGGTCGCACGGGCGGGGCCGAAGCCCAGGTCGAACTCCACGTCCACGCACACCGGCTCGGTAAAGAACTCCACTTTCACGCCCACGGACCAGAACTCGGGCAGGTGCAGCCCGGTCACGCCGTCCAGCATGAGCACGGCCGGGCCTGCGGTGGCAGGAAACATGGCGTACCAGCGGTTGAGGAGCGGGCTGCACGGCCCCACCAGGAATCCCCGCAGCAGAGAGCCCGAGGCCATGTCCTTGAGGGTGAGTCCAGGCCGCGCCAGGCCCGCCACCGGCAAACAATCGGCCTGGTGGCAGCGGGCCACGTACTCTTTCCAGGAGGACGATCGAGCCATCCACTCCAGTTGGCGAGCGGTGACCAGCGACGGGTGCTCGACGTCGACCTGCAGTCGGCCTCCCGACGGCCCGCGGGTCAGACTGTCGAGGGTGAAGGTGTACTCGCCGATGTCGAACCTCAGTCCGATGGGTTGCGTCGCCCCCAGCCGCGAGGGCGGCAACGGCAGCTCGAAGGCCCACCAGCCGTTGCAATCCGTGCCCCGCAGCTCGTTGTCGGGGTCGCCCAGGAGCCAGCCGTTGACTTTCTCTACCAGGGCCGGGTCCAGGCTGTAGTCGTATGGATCGAAAGCCGATCGCGTCGTCTGGGGCAGGAGGCGGTCGGACTCCGACAGCGTCTGGATCAGACAGGTGCACGCCGTCCAGTGGGCCGGCACGGGGGCAAACTCCATGCGATCCAGGGTGGCTCGCAACAGCGGCAGTTCCCCGTCTGGACCTCGCAGCGCGGCGCGCGCCACCTGATAATCGAAGGGCGGGTCCTCCAGTCGATAGAGCAGCGTGGTCGCTACCTGGTCGGCCTGGCCGCCGATAATGACGATGCCTATCCCGTTATCCCGGACGACAAGCGGAAATTCCAAGGCTCGTCAGGGAGCGTCTTCCGACCCTTCGGGCATGACCTCCTCGAGGTAGAACGCCTCTTCCTCGGGTGGGGCTTGCTGCCCGACGGGCGGAAGCGGCGTGCGCACGCCGTTGCCCGGACCGGGGACGGGCTCGGGGGCGGGCCGGGCCGGAAGGTGCGGGCCGGTCGGCAGGCCGGGCGTGGCCCGCGGCTCGGTCAGTTGTTCCGGAAACTTGCCGGCATCCGGCGCGACCTTCTGCAGAATCAGATCCTGTACCCGAATGGGCGTCAGCGCGGCAAACGACTCCAGGCACTGCTTGAGACTGGACTTCTCCTGCTCACGGAGGATGTTGTCGAACCGGTCGTCCAGACCCGACAGGGAATCGACCACGTCGAAGCTGGTGTCCGGGTTGGAGCGCTCCAGGTGGCTTTGCATCAGGTTGCTGACGCGGGCGTTCGATACGATGACCGTGTGGGCGACCGCCTCGGTGGCGACGTGAGCGGAAATCAGGTAGGCGTCGCCCAGCGTCAGGCGATGCGTGGCCAGTACGAAGAGCCAGGCTTCCTGGTTGATGGTCGCCGACAGGTTGACCAGCCCTTCGTCGCGATGCAGGCGCAGGTCGTCCGACGACAGCCCCATGCGACGGAGGGCCTCGACCACCCGCACCAATAGCCAGTAGTCGTCGGTGAGAATCTTCTTGCCGAAGTCGGAAGCGGTGATGATCTCGTCGACTGTCTCCTCGTTGATGGCCTTGCCGCAGATGTAGCATTTGAAATTCTTGTGTGACGGATCTTCAATGGCCGCTCGCGAGGCCACTCGCAGGATCTGTTGTCCGGTCTTGCTGCACAACACCGCATAGTCCCGGGTAATCATGCCCAGGCTGTCAAAGCGGTCGACCAGGCGCTCGGTCGAGGCCCGCTCCCGGTTCTCCGCCAGCTTGTTGAAGAACACCGAGTTCTTGCTGATGACATCTTGCAGCACGGTGCGGGTGACATCGTTCTCCAGCTCGGCGGCGGCCTCAACCTCCTGGGGCGTCGGGTGCAGCGTCTCGGCTTCCTTGTCCTGGCCGGCTGGCTTACCCAGGGGCTGCCACTCAGCCGATAGCCCCCCCACCAGGCCGGCCAGGGTGGTGCGCAGGGCGGTGAAGAACTCGCCGTAGGCGGCCGGGTCACGCCGGGTGATGACGCCGGCCTCCAGCGGTTGCTGGTGCGGGAACTTGTAGTACAACACCGTGTCTGCATCGACCAGGTAGAGATCACCCCCGGCCAGTTGCGAGTCGCGCCCCTGTCCCGCCCAGCCGTCGTCGGCGTGGATCGGCAGGCCCAGCCGGCTCCAGTACTCGCGCTTGATGCCGGCGATCAGCGGGGAGTATTTCGAGGCGAGCTTGACGCCC
>DASYBA010000694.1:0-4800 GCA_036501005.1 Candidatus Xenobia bacterium
CTTCCGACATTCTCACAATTATGAGATACCACTAATCTTGTAGGACTACACCCAGGCGACGAACGTCGCAGGCCAACGGCGAGAGGGGCGCCTAGGACGCCAATGCCCGCTCAGTTCGACCTGCATGGCCGGGGGTCTTGCTGCGAAGGTAAGCGCTGTGAAGGCGGTCAACAGGTCGACCAAGAAAACCGGCGGTCATGACCGAACCCGCCGCCCGCCGCAGTCTCAGTGAACTTCTCGTCGAGGCGAAGATGGTCCGCCCGCGTGCCCTCGACCGCCTGGAACGGGAGGCTCGGGGCGACCAGATGACCCTGACCGACAAAGCGGTCGAGATGCGGATGATCTCGGGGCAGCAAGCGGCCGATATCCTGGCCCGCTACCTGGGGGTGCCCAGGATCAACCTGCGCGGCTTGGAGTTTGCGCCGTACGTGACGGGGACGGTCCCGTACCACCTGGCGCGGCACTACCATGCCGTGCCGGTGAGCCGCTGCGACGATCGCATCACGGTGGCAGTGAGCACGCCCGATCCGGAACCGATTCTGGCCGGGCTGCGACGCTTCACCGGCTACGCCTTTGACGCCGTCGTGGCCGAACCCGGACAGTTGGCCCAGGCCATCGTCGGTGTGTACAGCCGGCAGCCGAAGACCCGCGAGGTGGTCCCGGAGCGCCCGACATGGCCCGCCGGACGCACCTTTCCCGTCGCCGAGGTGGAGGTGGCCGCGGAACCGCTGACCGAGCTTCCACTCAAGAGCCTCCTCTTTCGCGACATGGGGCCTATCGAATGCTGCAGCGACGAGAACCAGGCCGCGGTGGCCAGCGAAACGCCGGGCAACGTCTTATTGCAGGCCGCGTGGCTGTCGTTTTCCCAGCATCGTCCGCTGGTGCTGTCGCCAGACATGATCTGGCTCGCACTGGGGCAGGGACTGGTGCGTCACGTGCTGCAAGACGCCGGACGGTGGCGGGATCGGTTGGCGGGGTTTGCGGGCAAGAAGGAACTGCGGGTGTTGCGGGACGCCTTCGACCCACAGTCGTTCGGCGACTGGATGCAGGTGTGGGACGATCTGGGCCGGCAGGTGCGAGAAACGGTCGGGCCCCGCTTGCCCGATTTCCTGGGCTGCAACTTCAGCACGACCGGCAGACTGGAACGAGCCGCATCCGACATCGGCATCCTCGAGCTGCACGAGGCGTATTTCGATTACTCCGTCCTGTCCGTCTGCGGCATTCCCAGTGTGACGCTGGAAGGCACCCCGGCCGACTGGCAGGCCATTGAAGGGCGCCTGGAGGGGCTGGCGTCTTTCGATCTGGCGTGGTGGGTCGACCGGCTGCGGCCCATCATGCGGCAGTTTGTACGGGCCGCCTCGGGCGATGTCGACCCGTCGTTCTGGCGAGACCTCTACCAACGCCACGATCCCGATACGCAGGGCTATGGAGGGCCGCACGAACGCTTTACCGGATGGATAGGGCGCCTCCTCCCCTACACCCACTCGAAGCGAAACCCCTTGCTTGCAGAGTCCGATACACCGGTCTACCTCTCCCAGTTTCCCGCCGCGCTGTCGTCGTCGGTCGTGCGCTGCGAATCCGGGCGCTACCGCTGCACGGCGGGCCTGGTGGCCTTGCAGCAGTCTCTCGACACTAGGGCGATCCGCCCCCGCATCGGGTGGGTGGTGCGCAAGATCAACGGGTGAAGGATTGCAGGGTCTGGGTGAAGTCCTCTAGTAGCGCCGCTGCCTGGGCCTGGGTGAGGATAGTCGTTCGATAGCGCAGCACGCCTGAGAGGGTGTTCTGCTGCTCCAGGATGTCGAGGACCAGCGGCGTGTTGATGGTGTCGTGCTCGATATAGAGAATCTCCTCCAGGCCGTCCGCGGTCTGGGCGAAGCCACCGGAGCGCAGTCCCAGGTCGTTGGGTGAGGTCGGGCCCGTCCAACGGGCCTTCTGATACTGCTGGAACAGGAACAGAACGTCGGTAAACGGCTCGGCGGTTTCGACGCTGCGGCCCTGATGTTCGATCGCCGTCGACACCAGTTCACGATTCCTGGCCAGCAAGGCCTCCGGCGTGAGGCCGGCGAGCTCTTGTCGATAGACGATGGCGTTGGCGAAGAGCCCGACGGTCTGCGTAAAGGGTTCGGCGCGGTTGGCCACCGGCGATGCGATCAGGATGTCGGTTCGACCGGTCAGGCGGCGGAGCACGCCTTGAAAGACCGACAAGAGCAGGACAAAGAGCGTGCAGCCGTGGGTGCGGCACACCCGCCGGGCGGTGGAGGCGTCCAGTTGGAGGCCCACCCAGGCCGCCGGGTCGGCCTCCTCGCTGGGGCCGATGCGGAGGCGGGAGGCCCCCGCCAGAAGTCCCCGCCACCAGTCCGCGGTCGCCTGCCCGCCCGGGCCTTTGAGCCAGGCGAGATGCCGGGCCACGTAGGCCAGGTAGGGCGGGGGGAGCGATGCGGGGACGGTCTCGTGAAGCTCCGCCAAGATGAGCTCCAGGCTCCACAGGTCGCAGGCGGCGTGGTGGACCTCGAGCTGCAGGATGGCCTCGTGGGTTCGCTGGTAGAGGCGGGCTCGAAAGAGCGGTCCGCGGTAGACGTCCATGGGGCGGTGGGCGTCGACAGAGAGACGGCGGGACAGCGCCTCGGCGGTCCACGGGCGAGCGTCGACAATATCGAATGAGACGGGCTGCGAGGGTTGGACGCGTTGGCAGATGCCGTAGGCGGCCAGGTCGTAGGTGGAGCGTAGGACAGGGTGGCGGTCGAGAATGGCCTGGAGGCGGCGACGCCAGTCGTCCGGGTCGACGGGGTGGAGCAACCGCAGCGTGGAGCGCATGTTGGAGGCCGCACTGGTGGGAACCATCCACTGGTGCATCACGTGGGTGCCCTGGCTCCAGGTGGTGGGACCGACGGAGCGGGGTTCAGCCAGCAGGGCGGCGAGACGGGCACGCTTGTCGGTGGACATGCCGGGATGGTAGCGCATCCGGGTCCCTGGGTCCTGCGCAGGGAAGCGTCAGAGCCGCAGGAAGCGACAAGGCGGGCGCAGCAATAGCGGGCATGCGCATCACCAGCATCGGTCACGCCAGCTATCTCGTTGAAGCGGAGGGGCAAAGGATTCTTTGCGATCCTGTCCTGTCGGACGAACGGGTGGCCGGCGGCCTGTTGCGCTCGTGCCCAGCCCGGGCCGTCGACCTCGATGCCATGCCGCCTCCGACGGCCATTGCCCTGTCGCACGTGCACGCCGACCACTTCCACCCCCTGTCGTGGCAGCGGCTCTCCAAGGACCTGCCCGTGCTCCTCCCCGCCGTCGACCGCCTGGTCGCCCGGGTGCAGGGCATGGGCTACCTCAACACGATACCGCTGGGCAACTGGCAGAGTACCACACTGGGCGAGGTGCGCATCACGGCCACGCCCTCGTTGGCCCGCGACACTCCGGAGGTCGCCTTCCACTTCCAGGCCGGTGAGCGAAGCTTCTGGAATACTGTCGATTCCGATATTCCTGTGGAGGAAGCCCAACGGCTCGGTCGAGTCGAGGTGGTCGCGGCCAAGTACCAGCCGGTATTGGTGCAGACGCAGATTCTCACCGGTCGGGGCACGCAGTTCGATAAAAGCGAGATCAAGATGTGGCTGGAAGCCGCCCTGGCACCCCGTCCCGACCTCGTCTTCCCGGCCGCCTGCGGCATGAGCTACCAGCCGGGGCTCTCCGAATTCATGAATCACCTGTCGTTCCCGCTCAGTGCGCACAACGTCCACCGCCTGCTGGAGCAGATGGCGCCGCCCCACACCCGGGTGGTCACGCTTCTGCCCGGCGACGTGATCGAGTGGGAAGGCCCCGGCTGGTCAGTTCGAAAGGCTGCGTCGCGGTTCGTCCGGTGTCTCTCGTCCGATACGACCGCCAAGGCCTGGGAGCCGTTCGATCTCCGCGGGCTGGACGCTCCCGCCGCCGAAGCCGAGGTCCGCTCTCTCTTCCTGCCCCACCTCACCGAGTACGTTGTGCCCCGTCTCCAGCAAGCCACCAGCGGGCCCTTCTCCCGCTATGCCGAGTGGGACGTGGTCTGGCAGGGTGCGGTGCATCTCTCGCCCGACCAGCGCCTCACCTGGAGTATCGATTTCCGCGGCGGTACCCCCACGCTATACGAAGGTCCCCACATAGACGCCAACTACTTCTTGCACGTATCGGGTCGGGCCCTGGTCGACATGTTGTCCGGCCGCGCCGGTCCCAACTTGTTCTGGCAGGGCGGCGGTGCCCGGGCCTACGAGAAGGTCTTCCGCGTGCGAGACGGCCGACTGGAGTATCCAGGGCCGTTCTTTGAAGTCCTGCCGGAATTCCTGACCAGCATGACCATGCAGCGGATCTTCAAGATCGTCGCCGCGGTCGCCGCACCCTAGTTGCGAGGGTGTACCTGCATCTCGTAGTGGACCAGCGTCTGATGCCCCGTCCGAGGCGATACGTCCTGCACATAGAGTTCGACGAAGACCGGATCGCCCCGCACGGGGGGCGCCCCTGCACCCGGCGCATCGGCGAATGGATGCAAGGCCCCGGCGGCGTCTTTCCAAAAGACGTGGAACCCGCCAGACTGGACGTCATAGTCGCTGAGCCCGCCCGGAGGCAGGAGCACCCCACCGTTGCCCGACTTCACGGTGGCCCCCGGCAACACCACCCGTTGCGACAAGACGTGACCGTTCTGGCGACTGGCCGGCCCCACCGATGGCAGCACGGACGACGGCACCGGAACACGGTGCTGGCTATCGCCGGCGGGGGTCATCTCGGCGTCGCTGAGCGGGCCTTCAAAGCGTTCCAGCGTCCCGGCCTGGGCCCCCG
>DASYBA010000695.1:0-12725 GCA_036501005.1 Candidatus Xenobia bacterium
GGCCCCCAGCCCGGTCACCCCGCCGTGGATGTGCAGGTTCTTGCTGACGTACAGCACGCCGTTGCAAAGCTGCACGTCGCCGGCCACGTACAGGCAGCCGCAGTGACGGGCAAAACCGGTGACGGGCAAGGCGGATGGCTCGCTGCACGGCGCGATGTTGAGCACCCCCGGGCCGGGCGTGGGGGCCAGGCACGGAATATTCAGGCTCGGCAGCGGCACCGGCTGGTTGCACGATTTGACCTGCCCCTGCACCGTGGCGCCGTTGAGCTGGATGCCCCCCACCGCCTGGACGTCGCCGCTGATGGTGGTGTACGGTCCTAGCGAAACGGCCTGGGTCGGGCAGCAACTGTTGCTTTGCAGGTCGGCCGGGAGAAAGTTGCACTTGTTGTAGCACGAGATGGCCCCGTAGCCTGAAGGAATGCCGCCCAGGGTCAGGCCACCGCTCGACTGCACCTGACCCGACGCCGACAGCGCTTTGTCGAAATGAGGGATGTAGAGGATGACCTCGGCCGTGCGGGTTTCCGTCCCCGCCCGCCCCACCGCCACCAGGTCGATACAAAAGGCCGGCACACGGTGGGTGCTGCCCGACCCCGGCGACAGGCCGGTCAGGTTGTTGAGCGACCATGGCACCTGGGTCTGCGTCTGGCTGAAGTTCAGGTCTCCAGTCTGATCCGGCGTCGCCCCGGCGGGCTGGTAGTGGACCCATTCCTGGTGGGTGCCGTAGGTTTTCTGTCCCGCCTTGATGTTGGCCAGGAGCTGACTCTCCGCGATGGCGAGGGTCGTTTCGGCCATCATGCGGGCTTTGTCGGTGTTCAGCGAACGGGTGGCGACGCTCAACTGGAAAAAGCTGAGACCCGCCAGCATGGCCACCACGATGGTGACGATGGCAGCGATCATCAGCGTGGTCACCAGTGTAGTGCCACGGGTGCAGCCCATGCCCGACATTATAGGCCGGTCGGTCGTCCGGTTCAAGCCAGGAAATCATGCCGATCCGGCCAACGAAGCGGCATGGCAGGACATCTCCGCACCCCCTCCGCCGAGCGCTTCGTGCCCTTGCGGGTGCTGAAAGAGGCCCAGCACGGGACGGTCGTCCTGGTATCGGAAGTCGCCACCCGGGAGGAGAGAGTGGCCCGCTGGTGGCCCCTGCCGACCGGCACCACGGAGATGGACCTGCTCACCACGCTGGAGCGAGAGGCCCGCCGCCTCAAGCCCCTCCAGCACCCCGGCCTGCCCCGCTTCGACAAGCTGGTCGAGGGCGACGGGGGGACGTGGATGTTCTTCACCTGGCTGCGGGCCACGCCGCTCTCACTGTATGACGGGACCCACGTTCCCGCGGCATGGGTCCTGCGATGGCTGCAGCAGGTGCTCGACATCTTGACCTACCCTGCACGCCCAGGGAGTGCCCATCGGCTACCTGGTGCCGGCCGACGTCCTGGTGGAGGGCGACCGGGCCTTCATCTGCGATCTGGGGGTCCTCGAGCACATGTTTCCGGACGTGGGGGCTCGCCTGGTCGTGCGCCATCCGCAGTTGAACTTCATTGCCCCGGAGCGCCAGCACATGCCGCTGCGGGTGACGGCGCCGTCGGACGTTTTCTCGGCGGCCGCCATCGCGTTCTGGCTCCTCGTCGGCTGGGCCCCGGTCGTCACCGGTCCGGCCGAACCCACCAGCATCCTGGGGCAACTAACCGGCCTGCATCTGGATCTGGCCCCCGAGGTGGGCGAGCTGCTGGCCGGCATGCTGTCGTGGCAGGCGGAGGAGCGCCCGACGGCGGCTGCGGCCCTGCAGCGGCTGACCCCCTTTGTCGGCAACCTGCACGGGCAGACAGCCCCTCGTCCCTCCACTGCGGAGGCGACCAGCCTGATACCGGCCGAGCGCGCCAGGCCGACCGCGGCGCGACCGGTGGTCGTCCCCCGCCCGCCAGAGCCGGCGGACGGGACGCACGCTCCCGTGCCGGGGTGGCGAGAACTCGGGGACGACATCCTCTGGCAGGTCCGGCGCCATCCCGTCGCCGCGGCGGGACTTGGTCTGGTGGCCGCGGCGCTGGTGTGGGTGAGACCGGCGCCCGCGATCCCGCCGCCCCCGCCGGCCCCTCCCCTGCTCGCCGTGGCCTCCGGCAAGCTGGTGCGCAGCCTGGGCGCTGGTGAGGCGCGCTACTCGGGAGAGTGGCGCAGTATCAGCCAGGTGGCGGCCGGGAACATCGTCACAGCGAGGGAAGGCTCCGCCAATCTGGCGTTTCGCCAGAGCCATCTGACCTTGAGCCCGGGCGCCCTGATGACGTGCCGGGGGTTGGACGGTACGGCCCTCTCCGTCGATTTGTCGCAAGGCCAGATGCGCGTGCTGACCGGGGCCGGGGACACGGTCGAGGTCGCCTTTGCCCCCGGTGACATCGTCTCGATACCGCCCGCCTCAGACACGACTCTCGACGTCGATCGCCATCAGGTGACCTGCGCCACCGGGCACTTCGACCTCAGCGGGAGTGGGTGGACGCACCCAGTGTCGGCGGGCACGACGCTACACCTCGACAGGGGAGGTCGCCCCGGGCCCTGAAAGCATCGGGCCATGCGTCTTCTCGTACTTCTGCTGGCCGTAGCCCTCAGCGGCAGCGCCTTGGCCCACAGCGTCCAGCTTCACGTCAAGCTGCTCTCACAGGGCCACCTGCACGTCAAGGGCGTGCCCGGCGGGGGAGTGAACGCCGTTTCAGTGACCAGTGGCTCGGAGGTCACCATCACGGCCGGCGGGGGCACCAGCTCGGGATCGGACGAGGGCGATCTGGCCGTCGTCCTGCCGGACAGCCAGACCGGTACCCTCACCATCAGCGACAACCTGCCGGACCCCCGGTGGTTCACGGAATACTGCCACAAGCTGCACTACGTGCCGACCACGGTGACGTTCACCGACGTGTCGACCGGCGTCGAAGTGTCACCGCACCTTGAAGGCACTTCCATCGTCTTGACCATTACGCCCTTCATCCACTATCATGCAGCGTCCGGCGAAGGCACGCTGAGCCTCCGGGAAATCAGCACGAAGCTTTCCACGATCGACGGCGGCACGGTCGTGTTGTCGCCGAAAACCGCCCGCGGCAAGGCGGTGTACCGCTACATCTTCGGGGGCAATACGCCGAGCCCCAGCTATCTGCAGTTCACCCCCGACATCGTCAAGGAGTAAAGTTGAAGTTTCATCTCGTCAGCCTGGGCTGCCCCAAGAACCTGTTCGATTCAGAGATCATGATGGGGGCGATGGGCGACGGCGGCCATCAGGCCACCAACCACCCGGGCGAGGCCGAGGTGATCATCGTCAACACCTGCGCCTTTATCGCGAGGGCGAAGCAAGAGTCCATCGACACCATCCTGGAGTTGGCACAGCAGAAGCAAGACGGCGCCTGTCGACTGCTGGCCGTGACCGGCTGCCTGCCGCAGCGCTACAAGGACCAGTTGCCCAAACAGATCCCTGAGGTCGACATCTGGATCGGCACGGACGAATTCCCGCACATCGCCCGCATCGTGGGCCGGGCCCTGCAAGGCGACAAAGTGCTGGCGTTCAGCGAAGATCGGATCGCCTACGACGCCGTGCTGGAACGGCCGCTGTCGACGCCGCGGCATTGGGCCTACATGAAGGTGGCAGAGGGGTGCGACCACACCTGCCGGTTCTGCATCATCCCCACGATTCGGGGGGGGTTCCGTAGCCGTCCCCTGCCGACCCTGGTGGAAGAAGCGAAGCGCATGGCGGCCCGGGGGGTCAAGGAGCTGGTGCTGGTGGCGCAGGACATCACCGACTACGGCCGCGACCTGTACCACCGCCGAGCGCTGGGCGAGCTGCTCGAGGGGCTCAACGGGGTGGACGGCCTGGAGTGGATTCGGGTCATGTACGCCTACCCCACGTCGCTAGACGACAAGGCCATCGAGGCCATCGCCACCCTGCCCAAGGTGTGCAAATATGTCGACATGCCCCTGCAGCATGCCAGCCGGGCCATGTTGCACGCCATGGCGAGGCCAGGCCACGCCGACTTCTATCTCAAGCTGCTGGACAAGGTGCGTGATCGGGTGCCCGGCGTCGCGCTGCGCTCGTCGTTCATCGTCGGCTTTCCCGGCGAGACGGAAGCCGACGTGGAGGAGCTTGTGCAGTTCCTGCAGGCCGCCCAGATGGACCGGGTCGGGGTCTTCACCTACTCCAAGGAAGAGGGCACGCCCGGCTTCGATATGCCCGGCCAGGTGTCGGCGCGGGAGAAGAAGGCCCGCTTCAAACGGGTCATGGAAGCCCAGCAGGCCATCTCGCTGTCGCGTAACCTGAGGCACGTCGGAAACGTCGTGCCGGTGCGCATCGATGAAGAGATTCCGCAAGTTTCCGCCAGCCGAGCTCGAGGCGGCGACCCAGAGGCAGGAGTCCCTACCATGGGCGTGAAGTTTCCGAAGCGAACCCGATACGTGGGTCGCACGCAGTACGATGCCCCAGAGATCGACGGCGTGGTGTTCGTGACCGATACGGGGGCGAGTCTCGCGCCCGGGTCGCTGACCCCCGTGGTCATTCGGGCTGCCCAGGCTTACGATCTGGTCGGCACCCCCGCTGAGGTTGAGGCCGCGGTCAGCACCTAGAGAACCAGGAGGCCATCATTCCTCCGTCAGAAAAAGTCGTCTCCCTTCTCCCCTACCATCTGGATGGCCACCTGGCCCGGGGCCGTCAGCATCGGGAACGTGGCCAGCTCCAAGACGCCATCCGCGAGTGGGGTCGAGCGGTGGCTCTCGACGGGTCCAACGTCGGATTGCGGCTGGATCTGGCGACGGCCTGCACCGAGGCTGGCGATTTCGAGCAGGGCATCCATCACCTGCAGACCGTGCTAGAAAGCGACCCGGCCTGCCAGCAAGCCCTATACTGGCTCGGCGTGGCCTACATGCAGGGGGGTAATCCGGCGGCGGCCATCCGGCATTGGCAAGAGGCCCTGCGACTCCATCCGGACGACGTCCAGTTACGCTTCTCCCTGGCCCAGGCGCTCTTCTGCCAGTCCCGTCACAAGAAGGCGCTGGCACAGGTGGAGCGAGTGCTGAAAGCCGAACCCGGGCACGTCGAAGCGCTCAACCTGCGGGGCGTGGTACACATGACGACCGGCGACAGCCACGCTGCGCTCGCTGATTTCCGCGCCTGCGTGCGCATGGGCCCACCCCGCACTCGGGGGTACTTCAACCTGGGTCTGGTCTACTTGCAGATGCGCTGGATGGATGCCGCCGCCTTGTGCTTTGAGCGGGCGATGCGACAAGGCCCGTGCCTGGACGCCGAATACCACCTGGCGTGCATCCGGGCGTTGCGCGGCGACCTGGTCGGGGCGTGCCAGCAACTGGTGCGCACCGCGGCCCAGGAGCCCAATCAAGACCGGTGTCTGTTGATGCTGGCCCGGCTCAACGCGCAGCGGGGCAGCCTGGAAGAAGCGTGTCAGGCCTTCCGCGGCGCTCTGGCGGTGCGCAACCGGGCCGAGACTTTTGCGGGACTGGGCGAGGTCTGCCACGCTCTCGGCCGCTACGATGAGGCTGTTCCGAACCTCGTGCGGGCGTTGCGGGAGCCACAAGAGTGGGCGGCGGAAGTCCGGCTTCTACTGGCCGACGCCTACCTCCGTCTCGGCGACTCCGGGCAGGCCCTGGCAACCATCCAGGTCGGGCTGAAGGCCACGCCAGAGTGGGCGGCCGGGCACGCCATGCTGGGCGACGTGCACCTGGCCCGGGGCCGACGCAGTGCCGCCCGGGCGGCTTGGCGCAAGGCCCTCAAGCTGGCGCCGGAGAATGCGGAGTTGCGCCGCCGCCTGGAGGAGAGCTGAGCTCTTCGAAGACGCCCTGGCGCTTGTCCTTGGTGACGTTGTGCCAGTCGAAGCAGCGGCCGTTCATGGCGATGTAGACGCCGGGCGGGAGCACCTGCACAAACGCCAGCGCGCTGCCCAGGTTGAAGAGGCCGTCAGAGCTGCCGAATTTGTAGGGGATCATGGCGCCGGTCAGGACGATGGTCTTGTCGGGCACCTTCTCACCCAGAGCCCGAGCAGTCAGCTCCATGGTGTCGGTCCCGTGCGTGATGACGATGCGACTCTCGTCACAGGATCGGCAGTTGGACACGATGATGTCTCGATCGTGGTTCGACATGTCCAGGCTGTCCACCATCATCAGGGTGCGCACCTGGACATTGACGCGGCAGCGGCCCAGCCGCAGCATCTCCGGCAGGTGGGTGTCTTGAAAGAACAGCCGCCCTTCCAACTCATTGTAGGTCTTGTCGAAGGTGCCACCGGTGACGAAGATGCGAATCGACATGGCTTCGAGGGTGCGACGGCCCGCCCCCAAACCCCTCTCAGAGCCTGTTCGGAAACCCCGCCGGGCGCATGCTTGCTCATGCGGCCCCCTCCGTCGTTGCCGAGGTGCGCTCCTCATTTACATACAGGGAGAGTATGCGCTTTGCGGTGCTCCTCGGCGCCGTAGGATGCGAGCGTAGCTCGGTGCGTAGCACCTCGCCTGAGCTGCGCCTGCGCCTCGGCGGGGCTTCCAAACAGGCTCTTGCAAAGGACCGAGCGGGCCCGGAGCGAAGTCTCGGAGATTCGATAGGGGGGAATCACCATGTCAGAAGTCACCACCGTTCCACGCACGACCATTGAGGCTGTCGGCCAGCATGAAGGCAAGCGCGTGCAGATCTGCGGCTGGGTGTATCAGAAGCGATCCAGTGGCTCCATCCACTTCTTGCAGATCCGCGACGGCAGCGGGCTGATCCAGGGCGTGGTGCTGAAGAACGAGGTGACACCGGAGCTCTTCGCGGCCTGCGGCAAGCTCACCCAGGAGTCGTCGGTGGTGCTCGAGGGAGACGTGC
Source organism: Candidatus Xenobia bacterium (assembly GCA_036501005.1). Classification (GTDB taxonomy): domain Bacteria; phylum Vulcanimicrobiota; class Xenobia; order RGZZ01; family DASYBA01; genus DASYBA01. Next base: position 6,830 of record DASYBA010000695.1, read on the forward strand.
GGGCCGATACCCGCGCCCCCAGCGGGTACGAGATCACGGTGCGAGACCTGGCCATCTCGCAACTGGCCCACGATTACCCCATCACCCCCAAGGAGCACGGGGTGGAGTTCCTCATGGACAACCGCCATCTGTGGCTCCGCAGTCGTCGGCAACATGCCATCCTGCGGGTACGGGCCGAGATCATCCGGGCCATCCAGGAGTGGTTGGACGGGCACGGGTTCTTGCGGGTCGACTCGCCCATTCTCACCCCATCGGCTTGCGAGGGCACCACCACCCTCTTCGAGACGCCCTATTTCGATACCATGGCCTACCTGACGCAGAGCGGCCAGCTCTACAACGAGGCCACCGCCATGGCGTTCGGCAAGGTGTACTGCTTCGGACCGACCTTCCGGGCCGAGAAATCGAAGACCCGTCGGCACCTGATGGAGTTCTGGATGGTCGAGCCGGAGGTGGCGTTCTGCGATCAGGAGCAGAACCAGGTCTACCAGGAGGAGCTGGTCAGCCACGTGGTGCAGTCGGTGCTGTCGCATCGGGCTCCCGAGCTCAAGATCCTCGAGCGAGATACGACCCGGCTGGCGAAGGTCAAGCCGCCCTTTCCCCACGTCTCCTACGACGAGGCCATCAAGATGCTGCAGGAGAACGGCAAGGAAGTGAGCTGGGGCGACGACTTCGGGGGCGACGAGGAGACCGTGCTGGCCAACCTCTTCGAGACCCCGTTCTTCGTGCACAGCTACCCGGTGGCGTGCAAGGCTTTCTACATGAAGGCTCGGACCGACCGTCCCGAGGTGGCAGCCTGCGCCGACATGCTGGCCCCGGAAGGGTACGGGGAGATCATCGGCGGCGGGCAGCGCGAGGATGATTTCGACATCTTGCAGCGCAAGATCGAGGAGCACAAGCTGCCCATGGATGCCTACACCTGGTATCTTGACCTGCGCCGCTACGGCAGTTGCCCGCACGCCGGGTTCGGGCTGGGCATCGAGCGCACGGTGGCGTGGATCTGCGGGCTCGATCACGTGCGGGAGACCATCCCCTTCGCCCGCCTCCTCTACCGCATCTCACCGTAGCTCGAGGGCTCCGCCCCCCAGCCTCGAGGGCTCCGCCCCCCATCCGCTGCGCTGGGGGCCCCCCCGGCTGGGAGCTAGGGTGAGCTGTGCGGCATCGGGCTTCGCCCACTACTAGCTGACTTCTCCTGGACCGCTTCGCGGCTATCCGCCAGCGTCCGAGCAGGAGATGTGGGAGGTTTTGAATAATCTTCAAGGCCATGAGCATTGCAACAGACGTACACTGCCCTCACTGTCACCTGCACGACCCCGTCCAGGTGCTCCTGCACCCGGCCAACCCCAACACCTGGCACGCCGCCCCCTGCCGGCACTGCAACCGGTTGGTGCTCTGGCAAATCGAGTTCGGTTCCACCGTCTGCATGTCGGCCGCCTGAGCCTGGTTCCAGTCTGATCAGAACGCCGGGCCCTGGTCCGGCGTTCTGCTTTACCAGGGATGCCGTCCGTCTCTAAAGAAGTTCTAATGTTGGAAAGGTCGGGTCCAGTCCTGGGCATCCTCACTGGCAGGAGAGAAATGGTTCAAGTTCGGGAGAGCGGGGAACCCCGGAAGCGGGAGCGGTTCAGGTGGTAGCGGGAGATTGGCGAGAGCAGCTCGCCCAGATGCTGCCGCGCATTGAGATCCTGGAACGGGCCGCGCGAGCGCTGGACAGCGGATCGCTTTCCAAGATGATGGCTCGCAGCGGGGTCTTTGAGGCCAGCAAGCTCAAAGATTTCCTCATGCCGCTCGATCACTTCGAGGCCGCCGAACTGTGCGTGCGACTCGAATCCATGTTCAACAACCTCAATGGCGGTGGCGACTCGGCCATGCAGACCGTGCAGCGGTTGCGGGATCTGTGCAGCCAGCCGCCAGGGGCGAACGAATCCGAACAGCCGGGCATGAGGGCTTTGCCAGCCTCCCCGAACGGTCCCCGTAGCGAGCCGTATCTGTTCCTCATCGACGGCGACGATCTGTTGATGGAGCGCCTGCGCGACGAAGCCATCGCACGCGGCTTCATTGTATCGGGCGCCCTCGATCTGCAGTCGGCCATGGAGGGCATGAACGAGGGGCGTCCGGATGTCGTGGTGGTCGACCTGGTGGTCGCCCAGCATTGGGAAGAAATGGTAGGGTTTTTCCAGTATCTGCACGGGCCACCCGCCATCCCGTGCATCGTGCTGACCTCCAACGGCTCTCAGGAAGCTCGCCTGGCGGCTGGGCGCATGCACGTCAATCGCTTTCTGACCAAGCCGCAAACGCCGGTCCAGGTCATGAAGCAAGTCGAGCTGGAGCTCGGCCTGGCCACCCCCATCCACACCCGGGTCCTGGCGGTGGACGACGACCAGGTCGCCTTGACCGCCATCGCCGGCATTCTCGAGGCACACGGCTTCGAAGTCACGACCGTCTACGATCCGATGCGGTTCTGGGAGACTCTCGAAGGCGTCCAGCCTGACCTCGTGCTCATGGACGTGGACATGCCCAACGCCAGCGGCCTCGAACTGACCCGCATGGTGCGGGCCGACCCACGTTGGAACAACCTGCCCATCGTGTTTCTCACCGCGGTAGGCGAACCCGAGTTGCCGGAGCAACTCTTCCAGGCGGGGGCAGACGACTTCACCGCCAAGCCCATGACGGCTGAAAATCTGGTGGCCCGTATTCGCAACCGGCTGGATCGGGTGCGGGCGGCGCGGCTCACGGGCGCCACGGATGCGTTGACCGGCCTGCCCGGTCGGGTGGCTGCGGTGGATCGTCTCAAGGAGTTGCTGGTGCGCGCCTCTCGCAAGCAACGTCCCGTCAGCGTGGCGGTGCTGAACGTCGACGCCTTCAAGGACATCAACTCGGCGACGGACTTCGAGTCGGGCGACGCCATTCTGCAGCGGCTGGCCCGCGTCCTGGAATCATCTCTGCACCCCGACACCCTCATCGCCCGATGGGTCGGCGACGAGTTTATCCTCGGGTTCTACGACCAGACCCGGGAGGACGCCAGCCGGGTCGTCTCCACCCTGTTGGAAACCGTGCGTCGAGAAACGTTCGGAACCATCGGCGGGGTCCCCTTGCACGTATCGTTTTCAGCCGGCGTGGCGGAGTATCCAACCGACGGAGACTCGGCCACCGAGCTTTATCGGGCCGCTGAGATGGCCGTGGCAGAACTCAAGCGCACTCGCCGCGACGCCGTCGTATCGACCGCCTGGTTTGAAGATCCCGCCTACGCCGAGCAGCCCCTCGACGTCGTCATCGCGCACGAGGACGAAAGCTTCGCCCGCCGGCTCGCCAATGCGCTACGTTTGCGGGGTTTCCAGTGTCAGTGGGTGACGGATGGGAACAGCGCCGCCAGCGCCATCCACTCGGCGGCCACCCAGAAGTTCGGGCTGGTCATTCTCATCAACGTGGATGCAAAGCCCTTGGACGGGTGGGGGCTGTTGCGGGATATTCGGGGGGACCAGAGCCTGCATGCCTGCAAGAGCATCGTGCTGACCGCCAACCCGACCGAGCAGGTCGCGCAGGAGGCGTATGGCACCGGAGCCTTCGCCGTCCTCCCATCCGATACGCCGTTTCCGAAGTTGATCCATCACCTCCGCCTCGCCCTGAGCTGATCATTTTGGCAACAAATCATTAACATTTGGAACAAATCGTTAACAACCTCATCCCTTACTCTCTAGTCGCCAAGCGAGATTGAGGAAGGGGTCGCCATGATCCGACTAGCCACCACCAGCCCCGTGCAACGCCGGGACCATCCAGAGGCGGCGTCGCTGTATCCACGCTACCAGGCGGTGGGTGACGAGCTGCAGGCCATGGTGACTGCGCATCCGGACCAATGCGAACGAGTCTCGCTGGGCAAGTCGTACGAGGGGCGGGACATCTGGGCCCTGCGGGTGACGGACAATGTGCACGCCGACAGCTCGTCCAAACCGGCCGTCGTCTTTACCGGGGGCACGCATGCCCGCGAGTGGGCGACCGTGACGGTACCCCTGTCGTTGGCGCACAATCTGGTCGACGGATACGGCCACGATGCGGCGAGCACCGATCGCCTCAAGAAGTCAGAAGTGTGGATTGTCCCCTGTGTGAACCCTGACGGGTACGAGTACTCCTTGACCCAGGACCCCATGTGGCGCAAGAATCGGGATCCGATTCCGCCGCAGCAACTGAAGGAGTTCCCCGGTGGCCGGGCCGGCGTCGGGGTCGATCTCAACCGCAACTACGCCAGCGGGTCTGTTGCTGACTATCGGTCGGCCGACGACCGGCCGGACAACGTCTCCGACGACCAGGGCGCGTCGGATGACCCGCAGGATGAGTCGTATCGCGGCCTGGGACCGGCGTCGGAGCCCGAGACGCAGGCCCTGACCCGGTTGGGCGCACGCCCCAACGTCAAGGGCTGGATCGACCACCACTCGTATAGCCAGGACGTGCTCTACCCGGAGAACGTGCAGGGCAACGCGGCCAAGCCGTATCAGCAGGTGGGAGCGCTCATGGAGAAGGCCATCCAGCAGGCGGGAGGGCCCGACTACCAGGTCATCCCGACGTCCGACCTGTATCCAACGACGGGGGATTCCCTGGTGATGATGGATGAGAAGGGGGTGCCGGCCATGGGCTTTGAAATCGGCGACACCTTCCACCCCGACCAGGACGAGCGGGACCTATTGAACAAGGCCATTCCGGCCGCCGACCTGGTCTACCTGGACTGGGTGCTGGCCAACCAGAACCCGCATGCTCCGGCCGCCGCCTGAAAAGGAATTTCAGGCCCGCGTTGAATCTCCGCCCCCATGTCGTCGGCACTGGTCATCTTTTCAGGCGGCCAGGACAGCACCACGTGCCTGTTCTGGGCCCGGCAACACTTTGACAAGGTGGGTGCGGTCACGTTCGATTACGGCCAGCGCCATCACGTGGAGGTCGACGCGGCCCGGCGCATTGCTGAACTGGCCAAGGTAGACCTGGAAGTCACCGACCTGGGGCTGGTGTTCAAGGGCTCCAGTCCTCTCACCAACCCATCGCAGGCTGTCGAACAGTACGACAGCCCGTCGCATCTGCCCGGCGGCCTGGAGAATACGTTCGTGCCGGGGCGCAACATCCTGTTTCTATCGGTTGCGGCCAATCGAGCGTGGGTAGGCGGCTATCGAACGCTGGTCATGGGGGTCGGGCAGGAAGACTACGGGGGCTACCCTGACTGCCGTCAGGACTTCATCTCCAAAATGCAAGCAGCCCTGTCGAGCGGATTGGACTCGCCTCTCGACATTCTGACCCCGTTGATGCACCTGAGCAAGCGGCAGACAGTCGAACTGGCGGCCACCCTGCCGGGGTGCCTGGATGCCCTGGCGCTGTCCCACACCTGCTATCAGGGCACGCGGCCGCCGTGCATGGCGTGCCACGCCTGCCTCTTGCGGCAGCGCGGGTTCGACGAGGCCGGCATGACGGATCCCCTGCTGGCCGCCTGCCGATGACGTCGCCCATCGTCGTGCGCCGGTTGGACTTCTGCGCGGGCCACCGCGTGTATCGCCACGAGAGCAAGTGCGCCTGGCTCCACGGGCACAACTACGTGCTGTATGTCCACGCCACGGCCCCCGGCCTCGATGCCCTGGGGCGCATCGTAGACTTCTCCGTGCTCAAGGCCCGATTTGGCGCCTGGATCGCCGATCACTGGGACCACGCCATGATCCTGTGGAAAGACGATCATGAGGCCATCGAGGCGCTGGGCCACGTGCCCGGGCAGCGCCTGTACCTGTTGGACACCAATCCGACGGCAGAAAACATGGCCATCACCCTGCTAGAATCGATTGGCCCCCATCTCATGGCCGACACCGGGGTGCAGATCAGTCGCATATGCTTGTGGGAAACGCCCAACTGTTATGTCGAGGTCTCGGCCGATGCG
>DASYBA010000696.1:0-3670 GCA_036501005.1 Candidatus Xenobia bacterium
GAACTCCGCCAGGTGCTGGCCCCATTCGTGTCGACCGATTTCGATATGGACGCCGACGATGCCGTCGGCCCCGAGCATGTCGGCTTCCTCCTCCATGCGGGTCATGGCCAGTTCGCGGGCGTGGTACATGGCCTGGGTCAAGGTATCGAGCTCGGTCGAGGAGATGGTGGGGGTCTGCCATCCGATATGATAGATGGAGGAGCCGACCACCAGGCCGAGCGGGTCGAAGCCGGCCTGCCGCACCAGCAGGAACTCGTTGACCGACAGGTCGCTGGTGAAGAGCCCTTTCTTCTGTCCGCTGGGGCGCATGGCCGTCATGCGGTCGCGAGCCGCCTGCGGAAGCCCCTGCTGCTGACCTTCGACGTATCGGTCGGGCACGTTGAACCTCCCTATTGCTTGAGAAACTCTTTGAGGGCGTAGTAGGCGGTTTCGCTCTGCTTGGAGTGTTCGGTCAGGGCGCTCGAGAGATTGTCGAGAAAGGTGCCGACCGGCACGGTCTCCGTCTTGAGGGTGACGCCGCGGACGATTTTCGAGCGGTGGGCTTCCAGAATGCCGTCCTTGTGGCCCTCGTGCAGACTGTAGAGGTAGTCGCCGAGCGTCAGCTTGAGGCCCACCACGCGCTTTTTACTGGAGAAGAAGCTGATGGCCTTGCGTTCCACCTCGACGGCCTCCGGCATGGTACCCTCCAGAAACCCGGCCAGGGCAGGCAGAAAGCCGTGGGCGTCATCGGCGTAGCTCTTGGCCAGGGCGGCCGCCATGCCCACCCCGTTCAGTCCGTCGTCGTTCACGCCAGCCAATTCCAGGCGCCGAAACCGCATCCCTCCCGCCGCTGCCGCCCGGGTGCCGTCCATATATACGCAAAGTTCGCGCTGGCGGCAAATATGTAGTGTTAGAAATGATGGCCCTTCCGATATATAGAAACACCTGGAATGAAGACCAAGCGTTGGCTGGGTCGACCCCGTAAGCTGTTGTACAAGGTCGCCCGCCGTGGCCACCTCGCTGACGCCATCCGTCTGCTCGATCAGGAGGTGGACGTCAACGAGGCGAGCCCGCGTGGTGAGACGCCTCTCTACCTGGCGCTCGCCCACCACCACCCTCGGGTGGCCCTGGAACTGGTGCGACGGGGTGCTGACGTGAACCGCCCAGGCCCTCACGGAAGTTACGCGCTTCATCTCCTGCACTGGCTGCCGGAAGAATCGACGGCGGTGACTCTGGCAGAGGAGATCCTGGCCCGTGGTGCAGTCGTCGACGCGCTCGACGACGACGGCTTCGCACCTCTCCACTTTGCAGTCCAAGACTCCCGCTACAAGCTGGCCGAGTTGTTGCTGAGCCACGGCGCCGACATCAACCGACAGAGCTTCAACCATGAAAGCCCTATCGGATTCGCCGCCTGCTGGGGACACACGGACATGGCTCGCTTCCTCATCCAGCACGGCGCCGACGTGAACGCCGAAGAGGAGGGAGTAACTGCTGTCATGCGGGCCGCTCAGTGGGGCCAAGCAGGTGTGCTCAAGCTGCTCGTGGACGCGGGTGCCACCGTCAGCATACCGCACCCGTGGCGGAGACAACCTCCCCTTACTCTGGCTGCAATGTTCGGCAGTGCGGCTTGTGTAAGTCTACTGCTCGCTGCTGGCGCAGACCCCGCCGCTACTGACGATGATGGCCGGACGGCCCTGGATTACGCCAGGGACTGGGCGGGGACCAACCTGTCCCAGAAGCTGCGAGATCTGTACGGGCCCGGGCGGGTGAAGCGCCTCCGAGTCGGGCTGGAGGTCCATTTGGAACACGCCCTGCGGCGGGGCACCATCCAGGTCAAAGCCAACCACTTCGACGAGATAGTGGCCCTTCTGCAAACAAAATAGTTCGCTGTAGGAGCGCACAGTTCGTTGTGGGGAGCGAACATTCAGGGTTGTTTCGCTGCTATAGCGAACGTTCGAGGGGCGTCAGCTTGTCGTGGATGCCCTGCACGTAGGCCTGCCACGACGCCCGGGTGTCTTGCAGGGTCTGGTGAAGCTGCACGGGACGCACCCGTTCGTACTGGTGCACGATCAGGTTGCGCAACTGGCAGAGGGGCGTCAGCTTCGCCGCCACCCTCGATTCCAGCCATCCCGCCTGCACGACGGAGAAGAAGGAGCTGTAGTAATCAGACGGCGGAATGCCCGCCACAGCCTGCGCCACTTCCGTGTTGATGGCGCCAGCGCACTCTACCAGCAGCTCCACCAGTCGCTCTCCCGTGCGGTACAACGTGAAGTCGGTTTCGAACGCCGCCCGCTCTACGATGGTGCCCATCTCCCTGAGATACCCCACCATGTCGTTCAGCTTCTGTCGAACCAGTGCTGTCTCCACGGCCCACTCACCTTGTAACGCCCGCCGAGTGTATTCCTGACTTCGCCGTCTCCACACGCGGCTGTCAGCATAGCGCACGGCAGCCATTCTGCAGAACGTTCGATACAGCCCCGCCTCCTGCTCGTAGCACAGCACGCCATGCCGAGCCACCTGCCACCACATCAGCCAGGAAGCCGTCGGTAGCCAGATGACGTCCAGGTCGCACCGATGCAGGTGACTCGAGAGCGCCAGCGTGGTCTCGACGACGTCCCCGCCGCCGTCCCGGGGCATGACGGCGATATCCAGGTCGCTATCCGGCCGGGCGCATCCCTTGGCGTGGGAGCCCACGACGACCACCAGACGGCACGCATGGTCGGCGGCAAAGCGCCGCAATTCCTGGCGTGGCAAAGTCTCCATGGGGAGGAATTCCCAGGGTGGGTCCGCCGCTTCCTGCGGAGGTCCCGCGTTCCCGGTGGAACTTGCCGAATCTGCGGCGCTTCGCTAGAGTCGGCGAGTATGGGGGAACAGCGACGTCAGCATGCCCGGACCCCGTTCGGCCCACGAGCGCTCGTTGTGCACGCCCCCCTTGGCCTCCAGGTAGAACAGGCTCCGCTTTTCTTGGTAGCCGATCGCCTCCAGTGCAGTGCGCAATCGCCGAACCTGATCGATGGCGTAGGAGTGGCGGCCGGGGCGCGGTTTGCCCTCTTCTGTCCCCATGTCGAGCCACAGCCGATCGGGGCCCCGCAGATCGGACTCGTTCTCGATGTGTCGCGTCATCGCCCCGTTGCCCCACCACAGCGACGGCGACACCGCTCCCGCCACCCCGAACACGTCACTGAACTCGAAGCTCAGGTAGAGGGCGCACAACCCACCCAGCGACGACCCCAGGATGCCCGTGTTGCGGCGGGCCGGGCGGGTTCGATACATGCGATCGATGAACGGCTTGAGCTCTTCCACGATGAAGCGTCCGTATTCGTCTGCCCGTCCCCGTCCCGTCCGCGTCTCGAAGGGCGGGGTGTATTCGGCAAAACGATGTTCGGTGTTGTAGATGCCGACCATGATGATCTCGGCCATGCGGCGGTGGGCGATGAGGCGCTCGGCCGCGTCGTCCAGGGCCCAGTCCATCTGGAACGCGGACGTCCGATAGTCGAACACGTTCTGCCCGTCCTGCAGGTACAGCACGGGGTATTTGCGCTTGGGGTCGGTGTCGTAACTGGGCGGCAGATAGACGACGACGTTGCGCTTGTTGTCCAGGATGTCGGAAGGAAAGCCCTGGTGCAACCGCACGTTGCCCGCGATGCCGCCGCCATGGAGACGGATGCCGATCTGGTAGGTGGAATGTGCT
>DASYBA010000697.1:0-9007 GCA_036501005.1 Candidatus Xenobia bacterium
ATTCGGGGGGGGAGGGCCAACAATCCCGCATGCGTCATTTCTTCCTCGTTCTGGCCCTGTTCGGCGTCCTGCACGGAGCCGCCCACGCCCGCCCGTGGATCTCCGCCTACTGTCTGGCCGCCGGCCCGTTGAGCGCCGACCAGGTCGACTACACGGCCTTCTCGCACCTCATCCACTTTGGTATTTTCGTCAATGCCGACGGCACCGTAAACCCGAAAAGTGGGATTACCCAGGCGCAGTCGGAGGCGGTCATCGGCCGAGCCCACGCGGCCGGGTGCAAAGTGCTGGTCTGCCTGGGCACCGATCAGAACGGCGTTCGCCTGCGGCGAGCCTTGCAGGAAGACATGCGGCCCGCCCTGGTGCGCAACCTGGTGGCGTTCGTACAGGCCCGCGGCTATGACGGCCTGGACCTGGACATGGAGCCCTTGGAAGACGCCGACGTGTCGACCTACGAGCCCTTCGTGCGGGAACTGCGGGCGGCCCTGGGGCCGAACCTGCTCTTGACGGCCGCGGTTGCCGCCCAGCCGGCCATGTTCGCCCGCCTGCAGGACGCTTTCGACCAGATCAACCTCATGACGTATGACCTGAGCGGCCCCTGGCCGGGCTTCCGAAGCTGGTATAACGCCGGGCTCTACGGCAGCGGGACGGACGCGATGGCCGATGGGTCGCCCTACCCATCGGTGGACGGGATGGTGCACGAGTTCACTGGGGCCGGCGTTGCACCCGCCAAGCTAGGGATCGGGATCGCGTTCTACGGCTATGTGTGGACGGGCGTCGACGGGCCGCGCCAGGACCAACCCGAGGGGCTCAAGGTCGACGACAGCGTGGACTACAACGTCATCATGGACAAGTGGTACCAGCCGGATCGATATCACTGGGATAGCGTGGCGCAAGCGCCTTGGCTCGGGATCGACAGCCCCCAGAAGACCTTCGTATCGTACGACGACGAGACCCTGGTCGATCGCAAGCTGCGCTACGTCCGTGAGCAGGGACTGGGTGGGGCCATCATCTGGGAACTCAGCGGGGGGTGGCGCTCGCGGGAAAAGCAGAAAGATGCCCTCCAGCAGGCGGTCAAACGGGCCTGGCTGCAGGACCCCTAGACGGGGGGGCCGGAACTGGCGGGGGCGACTGCGTCCACGTCTTCTTCTGGCGCAGGAACGGGCTGCTCGGGAGGCTTTTCCTGCAGGTGGTCCAGGATGGCGACCAACAGGGCCTGTTGGGCACGCAGGGCCGCATGCACAGTCCCGACCAGTCGATGAAAGTCATCAACTTCGAGGGTCTTGGCGGCGAACATGTTGGGATGGGTGTCGGAGACATGGGACCAGGCCTCCTCGAGGAGGCTCCTGAGTTCTTGATTCATGCTCCCATCCTACCCGCGTAGGGCATTCATGAAGCGGGTGACGGGGGTCTCCAGGCTGTGCTGGACCGCCAGATCGAGGAGCGCGTCGGAGGGCGGCATGAGCGTCGTGTTCACGTCGGGGGCGAGGGGAACGTCGGTGCGAGGCAGCACGACCTGGCGCGCGGCGGCCAGGTAGTGGGCCGCCGCCTGCAGTTTGCGGGCGACAGTAGGGGCCAGGTCAGTGGCGGCCAGCAGGGCATCCAGCGATCCGTAGCGCGCGATCAACTGAGAAGCGGTCTTCTCGCCGATGCCGGGCACCCCGGGGAGGCCGTCCGACGGGTCGCCGCGGAGCAGCGCGAAGTCGCCGTAGGCTCGGCCCGGGATGCCGTAACGGCGGGTGACCTCGGCCTCGTCCACCCGCAGGAGGTCGCTGGTGCCTTTGAGGGGATACAGAACGGCGATGGCGGGGTCGTGCACCAGCGCGAAGAGGTCCCGGTCGCCGGACAGGATCTCGAAGGGGCCCGGGCCTTTGGCCAAGGTCGCGATGATGTCTTCCGCCTCGTAGCCGGAGCAGCCGATGACGGGCACCCCGCAGGCGGCCAGGATCTGTCGGCCGAGGATCTCGTGGGGCGTCACCGGATCGGGCTCATCGCTCACCCGGTGCGCCTTGTAGGTCGGCAGGGCGTCGGTGCGAAACCGGGGCCGCCAGTCATCGTCGACGCCCATGACGAGACCGGAAGGTCGACGGTCGAGCACGATGCGGGTCAGCATGTTGAGACACCCGTAGACGCCGTGCCAGGCCACCGTCTTGGGGGTCGAGTGATAAGCCCGGTACAGCATGCTTGAATAGTCGACCAGCAACATCATGCGGGGCCAATTCCCGCCGGGCCATAGGATCCCTGGGCCCCGGAAGCGTAACCATGCGCTTCATCTTTACTCGGAGGACCCCCATGAAGTCCACCTTTCAACCGGCCGGCATCGATACTGCCAGCCTCGACCAGACCATCCCCCCGTCCGAAGATTTCTTCCGCTTTGCCAACGGCGGCTGGGTGGCGAAAAATCCGATACCCCCGGAATATCCACGCTGGGGACGATTCCAGGAGCTCGCGGAAGCCAATCTCGAGCGGCTGCGCGACATTCTCGAAGAGCTGATCAAGAGCGGCCCGCATGCCCCCGGTTCCAACCCGCAGAAGCTGGCGGACTTCTATCGAACCGGCATGGACGAGGCCGCCGTGGAAGCCGCCGGAGCAAAGCCATTGGACGACTACCTGGCCCGCATCGCGACTTTCCGTGCCGAGGACCTCTGGGTGCTGGTGGCCGAGTTCCAGCGAGACGGGGTGACGACGTTCTTCCATGCGTCGTCTACCCAGGACTTCCAAGACTCCACCCAGGTCATCCTCGAGATCAGCCAGGACGGGCTGGGCCTCCCCGACCGGGACTACTATCTCAAGACCGACGATCGCTCCAAGGAGCTGTTGGCCGCCTATCGCGACCACATCGCGAAAATGTTCGTGCTGTGGGGCACCCCCGCGGAGCTGTCGCTGGGGCACGCGGACGCCATCGTGCGGCTGGAGACGCGCCTGGCTGAAGCGTCCAAGACGAAGGTGGAGCTGCGCGACCCGCCCGCCAACTACCACCGCATGGACCTGGCCGGGTTGACCGCGCTCGCGCCTGGGTTCGACTGGGCGTCGTGGATCTCGGCCATCGGCGTCCCGGCGGGCGCGCCCATCACGGTCGGCCAACCGGAGTTCATCCAGACCGCGGACAGACTTCTATCCGATACGCCCTTGGAAGAGCTGCGGGTCTATCTGCGATGGCACTTGTTGGATGGCACGGCGCCCTTCCTCTCCCAGGCCTTCGTGGAGGAGGATTTCCGCTTCAACGGCACCATCCTGACCGGTGCGGAGAAGCTGAGGGATCGCTGGAAGCGGGTCATCTCGCAGGTCGACTCGGCCCTCGGCGAGGCCCTCGGGCAGGTGTACGTGCAGCGCTGGTTCAAGCCGGATGCGAAGGCGAGGGTGCGGGCGCTGGTCGGCAACCTCAAGGAGGCCCTCCGAGAAGACATCGAAGGGCTGCCGTGGATGGGTGAGGAGACTCGGCGGCAGGCCATATCGAAGATGGATGCCTTCACCGACAAGATCGGCTACCCCGATCGGTGGCGGGAGTATAGCGGTCTGGCCATCGGGAGCGAGGCCTACGTGACGCACGTGATGCGGGGGCACCGCTTCGAATTCGAATACGACATCCACAAGATCGGACGGCCGGTCGACCGGGCCGAGTGGTACATGACGCCTTCAACCGTGAACGCCTACTACAACCCTTTGATGAACGAGATCGTGTTCCCGGCCGCCATCCTGCAGCCGCCCTTCTTCAACCCGGAGGCCGACGACGCTGCCAACTATGGCGCCATCGGAGCCGTCATCGGGCACGAGATGACGCACGGCTTCGACGATCAGGGGTGCCAGTTCGACGGCCAGGGCAACCTGCGCAACTGGTGGACCGACGAAGACATGGAGCGCTTCCAGACCCGAGCCAAGGCCATCGTGGCCCAGTTCACGGCCTACGAAGTGGAACCCGGGTTGTTCATCAACGGCGACCTGGTGCAGGGCGAAGCCATCGCCGACCTGGGTGGGCTGACGCTGGCGTGGGCGGCCTTTCAGCGGGCCCGGCGAGACCAGCCGGCCCTGGCCGTGCTGAACGGTTTCACGCCCGAGCAGCGGTTCTTCCTGGGGTTCGCCCAGATCTGGGCCTCATCGATGCGGGAGGAGTATGCGCACTTCCAGGTGCAGAACGACCCGCACCCCAACCCTCGGTTCCGGGTCATCGGCACGCTCGCCAACATGCCCGCCTTCCAGGCGGCCTTCAAATGCCCGCCCGACAGCCCGATGGTGCTACCCGCCGAGCAGCGGACACATATCTGGTAAAGGGCTTAAGACTTGGCCGCCCGGGACTCGAGCCAGTTCAGGCAGGCCGCCGTGCTGTCCCTTTGCATCATGCGGGTGAGGGGACCCAGAAGGCTGGTCAGGGGGGTGCCCGGAACCGACCACGACCCGAACGTCACCTTGACGATGCCGGTCTTGGCGTCCTTCTCCACAGACCACGTCTCCTCACCCGTCACCGGGTGGCCCTCCAGCGTGTGGTACTGCACCGAGGTCTTGAAGCGCCCGTCGTTCACTTGCCGGTTGACGACCCCGATCACTCGCACGCCGAAGAAAAGCGTGGTGGGCGGGGCGACCAGCCACTGCAACCCGACCGTGTCGCCCTCTTGCACCGGATAACGCTCCAGCAGAGTCTTCACCCTTGTCGGATCGTAGACCTCGAACCGCAGGATGGCCCTCTCGATGCGGCTGAAGGCGCCTTCTACCTCCGGGTCACCGTTCCGCTCCTTGGCCACCGGCCGCTCCGCGACGTCGCGGTGGGCGCTGGACGGCAAGCGGCGCTTGGAGAGCAAGGGAGAAGGCTGCAGCTTCAAAAGTTCGGCCAGATCGGCTTGTCCAAAAAGGAGTCTCACGGGCCCAACATTCCTCCTGGCTGAAAGTTTTTCCTTGCTGACTCTCTCTGCCCGGTTTAAGGGCAACCGGCCGGGGTAAAATATCTATAGAAAGACATGGACTCCCACCCCCGACCAGGAGGTCGTGCGGAAATCTGGATCCGTTGGCCGTTGGGCTACGGTGGATCCGCTGAAGTCCATAGGAGCCGCTATGTTGATATTTACTTCTTTAGAGGCTGCGACCCGCGAAGGCTTTAGCTGGCAGTATTTCAATAACGAATATGGCTTGCATGTCGTCGAGCTGGATCGCAAAAGCCCATCAGGCCGCCGAGAAAAGGCTTTGGCCTTTGCCCGTCCGGCACTACAAGAACTGGCCTATTCGACTACTTAGTCCGCGGTCGAAAACACCGCTCCAAAAATTGTGCCGCCCTGGGTCGGGTCCACGGGATCCGATCCAGGCGATGGCCTAGGCTTGCGTAGAGGTAGCACTCAAAGGGCTTGCCGCTGCCCAGCAGCGCTCCTGCGAAGGCCTCTGCATCGGCCGCTGGTACGACCTGGTCAGCCTGTCCCTGCTGAATGAGCACGGGGCAGGTGATGTGCGAAACCAGGTCCAGGGCCGGCTGCCGTCCATCCCATAGTCGCACCCGCCCCGCCATACCGCTGACGCCAGCCAGGTCGGGGCGGGTGATTGCTGTCTGCCAGGCCACGCGCGCCCCCAGGCTGAACCCGTGGATGGCCACCGCCGACACGGCGTGGTGCTGCTTGCACCAGTCGATAGCGGCGTTCACCTCTTCCACCGACAGGCTGTCGACGTCCTGGGTATATTCGACGTCCATTCCAATATAGCCGTACCGGGTCCACTCCAAGACGTTGGACCGGTTGTTCTCGATATGCCAGCCGGAGCCGTGTAGGTCGACCACCAGCGGGTGAGGCCCGGGGCCAGGGGGCTGTTCCACCAGCACCGCGACGGTATGACCCGCCACGGGCACCTCGACCTGGGCCGCGAAGGCCACGCCACTCGCCAGCAAGACCAGCCACCATGCACGCATGTGAATAGACTTCGGGCCGCCTCCTGCTCGCAGGAATAAACGGGGGGCGAAGATAAGTCAAGACGGCAGGAACTAACGTTCGGGAGGCCCCTCGTGGAGAACTTTCCCCCGTCTCGACAGAGCAAACTCGTCACCGTCCAGCGCCACCTCATGGAAGAGCAGAGCCTGCACCAGGGAGCGACCGGACAGTTCACCAGCCTGATGTGGGATCTCATCCTGGCCTTCAAGATCATCTCGCGGGAGGTGAACAAGGCGGGCCTGGTCGAGATCCTGGGGCTGACCGGCGAGGAGAACGTGCACGGCGAGCAGGTCAAGAAGCTGGACGCCTACGCCCAGGACCGCATGTTCAAGGCCATGGACCATGGCGGCCACCTGTGCGTCATGGGCTCGGAAGAAGAAGAAGAGATCATCCCGATTCCGCCGGAGTTTCCCAAGGGCGCGTACGTGCTGCTCTATGACCCTCTCGACGGCTCCTCCAATATCGATTTCAACATCAGTATCGGAACTATCTTCTCGGTCTACAAACGGGTCAGCATCACGCCGACCGGCGATGGCACGCTGGAAGACTGCACCCAGATCGGCCTCCACCAGGTGGCGGCCGGCTACTGCATCTACGGGTCCAGCACCATGTTGGTCTACACCACGGGCCGGGGGGTGCACGGCTTCACCCTCGATCCCAGCGTGGGCGAGTTCTTGTTGTCGCACGAGAACATCCGCATCCCGTCCGCCGGCAAGGTCTACAGCATCAATGAAGGCAACGCCTTGAGCTGGGCGCCCGGCACGAAGGCGTTCATGCACCATCTCAAGGAGACCGATGCGGCCACCCGGCGCCCGTATTCCCTCCGCTATGTCGGTTCGCTCATCGCCGACGTGCACCGGACGCTCTTGCAAGGGGGCATCTTCCTGTATCCGGAAGATACCCGCGATCCGGACCACCCGAGATCCAAGCTCCGTCTCATGTACGAGGCCAACCCCATGGCGTTCCTGACCGAGCAGGCTGGCGGCATCGCCACCACCGGCACGCAGCGCATTCTCCAGGTCAAGCCGGACGGGCTGCACTACAAGGTGCCCTTGGTGCTGGGCTCACCCTATGAGGTCCAACTGTACCAGAAGTTCATCAAGGACCACTCGCCCGTGGCCACCCCACATTGAACCTCAGCCTCCTGACCGACTTCTACCAACTCACCATGCTGGGCGCGTACGTCGGCAGCCACAAAACAGAGCAGCGGGCGGTCTTCGACCTGTATTTTCGCAAGGTGCCCCAGAATGGCGGATACTGCATCGTCGCCGGCCTGGAGCAGGCCATGGACTACGTGGCCAACCTCCGCTTCTCCGCCGACGACATCGACTGGCTCTGCTCGCAGGGTCACTTTCCCGCCACGGTGCGGGAGTATCTGAAAGACTTCCGTTTCACGGGAGACATCCATGGGGTGCCGGAAGGCACCGTGGTCTTTCCGCAGGAACCGCTCTTGCGGGTCGAGGCGCCGATTGCCCAGGCGCAGGTGCTGGAGAGCACGCTGCTCAATATCGTCAACTTTCAAACCCTGGTGGCAACGAAGGCCAGCCGGGTCTGCATGGCGGCGGCCAAGGGGTCGGTACTGGAATTCGGTCTGCGACGGGCGCAGGGCGTGGATGGGGCGTTGAGCGCCTCGCGGGCCAGCTACATTGGCGGGTGTGCCGCCACCTCGAATAGCCTGGCGGGCAAGGCCTATGGCATCCCGGTGCGAGGCACCCAGGCGCATAGCTGGATCATGTCGTTCGCGTCCGAGCTGGAGGCGTTCCGCACCTACGCACAGCTCTATCCAGACCAGTGCCTGCTGCTGGTCGACACCTACGACACGCTGCAGAGCGGCCTGCCCAACGCCATTACGGTGGCGCGTGAACTGGCGGCCCAGGGGCACCGTCTGACCGGCATCCGGCTGGACTCGGGCGACCTGGCCTATCTCAGCAAGCAGGCCCGCCGCATGCTGGACGAGGCAGGCTTTGCCGACGCCATCATCGTCGCCTCCAACGACCTGGACGAGTGGATCATCTACGACCTGCAGGCGCAGGGGGCCCGTATCGACTCGTGGGGCGTGGGCACCAGCCTGGTGACGTCCAAGGGGGCGTCGGCGCTGGGCGGGGTGTACAAGCTGGTGGCGGCCCAGGATGGCCATCGCATGGAACCCCGCATCAAGGTGTCGGGCAATCCCGACAAGATCACCAACCCGGGGATCAAGCAAATCTGGCGGGTCTGGGACGGCAACGGCATCATGCTGGCCGATGCCCTGGCGCTCACCGACGAGGCCTTTGTCGCGGGGGGACCGGTCGAGACCCGCCACCCGACCTACTTCCATCAGCGGCTCAGACTGGACTCGGTGGCCCGGGTCGAACCGCTGCTCCTCCCCATCATGCAGGGGGGCAGGGTGGTCTACCGCTTCCCGGCGCTGTCCGACATCCAGGCGCGGGCCCGGCAGAACCTGCAGCAGTTGCCGGAGGAGTACAAGCGCTTCGTGAACCCGCACATCTATTGGGTGGGTCTCACTCCCCGCCTGTTCGACACTCGGGCCGAGCTGCTCAGCGCCCACAGCGGCGCTTTGACCCTGTAATCTACGTCACCGTTCGATAGTGTGAGTTGCTACTGACGTCCATCCTGCCACGGCGCATACTGAGGGCAGAAGAAAGCGTTAGAGGTGAAGAACGATGTTCAGCATTACGGGACTACTCGGATCAAACATGGCCGGGGCCACGGCGGGGGTATCGCCTGCGCAACAGCAGACGATCGACTCCGGCATGCAAGCCCAGGAAAAATCGCAACTGGAGGAGCTGCATGCCCTCAATACCAAAGCTGCCAACCAGCAAGTGGGCAACTTGATGGATGAAGTCGTCAACGAACCCGCCGGGCAGGTCGCGGACGGGTATCTCAAAGGGAAAGCTGCGCCGTTATGGAAAAACTGAGGCCGTATGCGCCATGGGATGCTGGACACCCGGTATGAGCTGATCATTGTCGAGGGCAATGACAAGGGAATGCACTTTCCCTTGGCCATGCAGGAGATCAACATCGGCCGCCGCCCCACCCCTGGCAGCCACAATCCCGAGTGGATCTACGTCAACGAGCCGTCGGTGTCGCGCCATCATGCGACCTTGCAC
>DASYBA010000698.1:0-6441 GCA_036501005.1 Candidatus Xenobia bacterium
GTCGGGTCCAGGGAGCGGCCAGACATGGTCTGGCTGGTATAGTAGATGGTCTTGCTCTGCTGGAACATCTCGATGAGCTCTCGCAGGCTGTGCGACGAACCTTCCGTGGTGCGGAACATGGGGGCCCCCACGAGCCGACCCAGGAGGGAGAACGGCGGCACTTTGAGCAGGCCAGCCAGGGACCGCTTTTCCAGCAGGACGTACTCCAGGATGTCGGACTGGGCGAGGGCCTGGGAGGCGGCCGGAAACGCGAGGACCTCGGTCGACAGGTCGGCCAGCAGTTGATCGACGGCACCTGAAAGGATGACGAGGATGAGGGCCCGGTCGACCTCGCGCGCCTCCGGACGAAGGTCCTCGGACAACTCCAGTTGGCCGCACAGGCGAGCCGGCCGGAACGGGAGGGTGATCGTCACGGCGTGCCCTTCCCAGCGGATGCTGAACGGCTCTTGCGCCTTGCCGGCCGGTGGCAGGGCGATCCAGCCGTCGCCGAAGGGCGTCTCGACGTCGGCGTGCGCCAGCCACTCCCGAGTTCGCTCCTGCCTCGCGGACGTCGGAATGGGTACCGGCGGCAGCTCTTCCGGGTCCGCCTCCGCTTCCCAGCCGGCCTCGCCCCACAGCTTGAGATAGGTGCGCCCCAGCTCCAACTCGCCGGCCAGATAGCGGCGGAAGTTGCCTCCCCCCTCCCGCGGCCACTGCCGGGGGTCGGCCAGCACGGCCTCGATGCGGGTCACCGTGGCCTTCAGCGCGTCCATCAGCTCCGGCACCATGTGGCGCAAGACCGAGATGACCGATTGGTACCGCTCGTTCTCGTGAATGTCGGACTGGCTGGCGTTCTTGAGGAGCCCGGGCGCCGTGCACAAGACCTTGATGGGCAGCCCCGGTACCAGCGCAACCCGCTTGTCGGACAGCATGACGCCGTTGGTCATGAAGATGACGTGCGACTCGTCGAGCGCCACCCCGAACGGTTGCCCCGTGATCCACACCAGCGAGCCGTAACGGTCCTTCTCCTCCAGATAGGGGCGCAGGCCGACCGGAAGAGAACTGGCCAGCGCCAGGTCCGCGCTCACGCCCGCCCGGGAGCAGCTCACCTGCACCAGGGCCGGCTCCAGGCGGACCGGCTTGTTGATGGACTGGCCGTTCACCCGAATGGGAATGGGCGCGTGACGGCATCGGCCATTGAGGAGCGCCACTTCCTCATCCAGCCGGGGCACCAGCCGGCGCAGGCCCGCCATGCCGGGGGCGTCCAGCATCGACACGGCGGTGCGCTGGACGCCGTCGGTCTGGCTGGTGCGGCCCAGGTGCTCGCTGAGCGGGGTCAGCTTGAGCTGGACCGCGCCCCGCGGCTGCTGCGACATCACCTCGATCAGCCGGGGCATGAGCGCCAGCCCGGAGTTGAGCGCGATGGCCAGTTGGCGAAGCCGATCGAGGCGGGGGTCTTCCTGCGGCAGAAACAGGTTGGCGTGAAGCTGGGCCAGCTCCGTCTTGGAATACGGTTCCACTTCGTTCATGACGAACGTGAGTTGTTTCAGCTCGGTGCGGACGTCGATGGAGGTGGCCTGGCCGCTGACCGCCGCCCCCACCAGCTCGAGGATGAAGAGGTGGGGCGACAGCAACTGGAACTGGCGCAGCTTGTCTCGCGCCTTGACCATGTCCAGGGTGAAATCGCCGTGCGAAGTGACCTTGCCTTCCTGGAGAAGGGCATCGATGACCGATTCCGAGGTCTGGAGCGTCATGTCAGCGCAAGGAGACGGCGCGTCGCAGGGTCGTGGCGGCCGCCGCGGTCGGCAAGGCACCGGCCAGCACCAGCACGTGGTAGAGGGCGTGGACGGCCAGGGCGATGTCCTGCCGCGACGCCCGCAGAGCGTCGACCACCCGGGGGTGGAACAGGTTCACCAGGAGAAAAGCTTTCCCGATATCCTCGGGCAGGGGGTGGGCGAGCGGCGGCATGCGGTTCGGATGTTTGATCTGCTCGCACAGCACGCCGATCTCCTCTGTGATGCACGAGCCCGGATAGCCAAAGTCGGCCAGGAACACCCGTCGGATGGGGTGGCCGATGCTGCGCACCAGGACATCCAGCTTGGCCTCCAGTCTGCGTTCCTCGGTGCTGAGCTGGGGGCGCAGGCAGAGAAACAAGCTGGTCTCGGCGTGCAGCGGGCTTTCTCCCACCGCGGCTCGCACACAGTCTTCGAAGGCCTCATCATGGTCTAGCTGCAAGACCGGCGTGCGCAGAGCTTCCGTGACCGGCGTCGCCAAGGCCGACCCGTAGATGGCCCCGTGTTTCTTGCGCGCTTTTACCAGGTCCCGGGCCGACAGTCGGATCCCTCCCAGCGCCGGAAAGAGAGGCGCCTCCCACAAGCCGGGGGGACGACTGGCGGGGTCTCGCAAGAGCCCCGGCAAAAACCCCATCAACGCGGTCTCGCCGTGGTGCAAGCGCTCCAGGAGGAACGGATAGAGCTCCTTGTAGACCGCCTCCTTGACCACCGCCAGCGCCTTGCGAAAGTTCTCGTCTTGCATGACGTTGTCGCGACTGATGGTGTGTTCCAGCCAGTAGCTCTTCAGCCGGAACATGACGTGCGGAAAGAACTGCTGGCGGCCCTCGACCAGCGTGAGGCCCCGATTGTAGAAGCCGTAGAACGGGGTGACGTCGTGGGTGAGCGCCGCCACGACCTCGGTGCCGCGGCTCTCGTACTGGATTTTCACCGGACTCTCGAGGTCGAAGGGCTGATTGACTTTCTCGCCCTGGAACGTGATGGCGGCCTCCGAGAACTTGCACCAATAGGCCAGGATGTCTCGGGAGCGGGCCTCCAGATCGCGGTATTCGGACCCCGTCATGGGCTTGAGCAGCCGCACGATGGTGCCCCCGAACGGCTGATCCATCTTGACCAGCGTGTAGGACCGATCGGCATGGAAGAGCACCCGCCAGTTCTCCCCGTCCCGGCTGGTATCGACCACCACGGCCTGCGGGTGGATGGCAAAGACCGATACGAAACCGACGCCGAACTTGCCGATCTTGGTCAGGTCGTTTTCCTTGGACGAGCTGAAGAGGCGAGTCAGCTCGGTCTCGATGATCTCCCGGGTCATGCCTTCGCCCTGATCCGATACGGCGATGGTGGTCAACCCCTCGTTCCAGGTCAGTTCCACCTGGATGGTGCGCGACTGGGCGTCGAGGGCATTCTGAATCAGCTCCCGATAGAAACAGAGCGCGTCGCTGAACTGGTGGACCAGCGAGTTGAGGGCATCGGTGGTGAGGCTGTCGCGCCCGGAAGACGGCTCTGCTATCGACAAAGGATGCCTTTCCGAAGAGGGGATTGGCAGTTCTCAAAAGAACGCGAGATCGACGTGTACCGAGACGAGGTCGCCCGCCGTATCCTGCTCCTGGGGGCGGGCTTCTTCGTGGCCGGGGAGATCGTCCCCCGGCTGAGCCATGGAACGGTCGCCCATCAAATGGTGGGCTTCGAGATTCTCTCGGACCCCTTTTTTAGTTCCGCCGCGCTCGGCATCTACCTCCTTTACCTGGCGCAGCGGCCACCCGCCGCGCAGGCCCTGGTCGTGTCTCTGCTGGGGCTGGGAGCCGAGGGGGGGCTGTATCTGCTGAGAGGCCCGGGTCAGGCCCACCCGGCCTGGTTTCTGGGCGGCGGCATGGGGCTGGTCGCGCTGCTCGGCTTCGGGTGGCTAGGGCGCTCGCAACCGGAGTCGCTACGGGTCATGGAAACAGCCTTGATGTGCCCGTGGGTCCTGGTCATGACGGCCTGGATGCAGACCGTGACCACCGCTGGGCATCCGCAGGTCTACGACTTGTACGGCTGGGCTATCGATCGCGCCTGGGGGTTCGAACCGAGCGCCTGGATGTCGGATCTGGTCATGAGCCGACCGTGGCTCGACGCCATCGTGCAGGGGGTGTACAACCTGTTGCCCACCTTCGTGACGCTGGCGGCGTATCTGAGCGTTCGACACAAAGGCAAGTGCTACACCGCACCGGTGGCCACGGTCTGTGTCGTCGGCCTGTGCGGGCTCCTCACCTATTGGATCTTTCCCATGGTGGGCCCGGGGCCCCTGTTCGGAGAGGGCTTTGCCGCGGCCATGGACGCGGCAGGGCCGTTGCGCCTCATCGACGCGCCGTCGACGCTGTTGCGAAACTGCATGCCCTCGCTGCACACGGCCTGGATCGTCACCCTCTACTGGATCGTGCGGGGCGTCAGCCAGCGCGTGCGGGTGCTGGGGTTCGTGCTGGTCGTCATCACCCTGATGGCGACGCTCTCGGTCGGGGGGCACTACCTGGTCGACCTGGTCGTATCGATTCCCATGAGCGCGGCCATCATGGGCCTGACGGCCAAGGCGTATCCGGGCAACGGAAAGGCCCGCTGGA
Source organism: Candidatus Xenobia bacterium (assembly GCA_036501005.1). Classification (GTDB taxonomy): domain Bacteria; phylum Vulcanimicrobiota; class Xenobia; order RGZZ01; family DASYBA01; genus DASYBA01. The sequence continues at coordinate 4,367 of DASYBA010000698.1, forward strand.
TGGCGTTGGGGGTCGGCGGGGGCCTGACCGCGCTGGCTCTGGCGGCCTTGCACACGGTACCGGGGTTCCTGGCCCAGTCACACGGCCTGGTGGCGGCAGCAGAGGTGGTCTTCGTGGCGACGGGCCTGTGGCTCGAACATCGGTTGTTTCGGGCTTCCGGCGATTGGCCGTCTTCCATGTTAAGTCGCTGACAGAGGAGGTGACGGCCCCCCTTGATGGTATCATTGAGGAAATTTCTCCACGGGGTGACAGATGCTGAACTGGCTAAAATCTGCGGCGATAGGCCTGGTCTTGGGAGTCGTGGCGTTGGCTCCTGCCCCCGCGCAGGCCAGCCCTTCGCTGACTCCCGCCATCCTCGTTCCCGTGACTTTCTGCGGACCCATCTTCTGGTGCTCGGAGACCAGTTGTCACGTTGGAGGGCCCGTCGAGAGCTACTGCTTTGATTTCCATTTGACCGGAACCGTCACGGGGTGTCTGACCCCCTATAGCCAGGACAACCATGTGCCGCTTGCCTGTGTGCAGCCCTGCCAGACGGGCGCCTTGCCCTTCAGCTTCACCGACTGCCTCCAGCCCGGCTGTTACAACATCGTCCTCTGTAAACTGACCGTGTGCCCGTGCTTTGGCGGCACCACTGCTGTCTTCCTGAACGGATGCACCTGTTTCAAGGTGACCTGCCGTGGGGTCTCCTGTGTCCAGCCATTTTCCGCGGGAGTGTTTGAGTTTGCGGCGTCGGACCCCCTCATCGGCAACGGCTTCATCAACGTCGCCGCCACCTCCGTTCCCGAAGTCAACGCGGCGGCGGCCGCGCTGCCCGTCGCTACCGGCCTTGGCATCTTGATGGTCGTCGCGGATCGCCGTCGACGCCAGTCCTGAGCCGCTTTGAACCGCAGAGCTCGTTGGCTTGACCATCGTTCAAGGGAGTTGTTACAATAGATGAGTCTGACAGATTTTGGGAGGTGGACCATGCGGGGAGCCCTGTTGGGAGCAGCTATGGGATTGGCAGCCTTGGCCTTGCCTTCGGCGGCGCAGGCGGTGCCCACCATCGCGACCGTGCCGGTCGAGATCTCTGGCACGGTCTGTACCGTGCGGACCAGCGGCCTGTGCATCATTCCCGGCGTGGGTGGGCCTGAGACCATCACCATGCGCTTCGTGACGACATGCCGCAACGTGTGTGTATTTGGCCCTTTCTTCGGCTCTGCCACCATCTGCGTCCCGTTTGGTTCGAGCCAGGAGAGCTACGCTTTTGAGGAATGCCTGCCGACCGGCTGTATCTGCACCGGTTGCGCCCCCCTGCACATCGGCTGCTGCTACTGGACCCGACTTTCCTCTATCTGTGCCTCCACGGGCGGGTGCAACTGTGTTTGCTCCCCCGGGGGTGCTTTCTTTTCCGTTTGCTGCCCTCCGCCGTCGGTCTGCCAGGCCGACGGGGCTACCTTTACCTTTTTCAGCAGTGACCCGGTGAGCGGGACGGGAACCATCAGCGTGGCCCTCGCCCGTGCCCCCGAGGTGAACGCCACCGCGGCCACGGTACCGCTGGCGGCGTTGCTGGGCAGCTTGGCCATCCTGGCCGATCGGCGTCGGCGCTAGCGCTTCCGCTCGAAGTCCAAAGTCTCGGCGAGCCCGACCTCCAAAGAACGGGGTTCATAGCCTAGCCCCTGGCGCGCTTTGGCATTGCTGCCCAGGTAGGTGACCCCGGCGCTGACCCGCAGGTACTCCGAAGAGAGATCTTCGGGGACGGGCACGACGCGCTCCACCAGCCCCATCACGTTCGACAGAAGACGGAGCAGGCCCGGCGACCCGCGCAGGCGAGGGGCTTTCACCCCGGTCAGGCGTTCCGCCAACTCCATGGCCTCGATCAAAGAATGACGGGGCCCGGCGATGATGTAGGCCTCCCCGGACCGGCCCTCTTCCATGGCCAGCACGTGCGCGTGGGCGATGTCGTCGACGTGGGCCCAGCAGTACTCGGCGCCGACCGGCAACATGGGCAGCTTGCCCTCCAGATACTGTCGAAAGGCGGCGCCGATGGCGCTCGGATCGCCCGGGCCGTAGACCAGGCCAGGCTGGACGATGACCAG
>DASYBA010000699.1:0-2003 GCA_036501005.1 Candidatus Xenobia bacterium
CATCCTGGGCGGTGCCTTCGACGTCTTCAAGGCCCGCCGCTCGCAACTGTGGATGGGCCTCGCCGGCACGATCGAATACGGCCAGCACATGCAGCGAGATTCGAGCTCCGGACAAGCGTCGCTCTTCGATCTGGACGACGAGGCCACCGAGCCGGAGCTGCCCGCCCTGCAAGAGTTCGACAAAGCCGAAGTGCTGGCCGCGGAAAAAGAGCTGCTCGGCATTCACATGTCCGACTCGCCCCTCACCGAGTACGCCACGCTCCTCTCCAAGCCGCCGTTCGTGCCTATTCAGAAGCTGGCTGACCTGCCGCCTTCGTCGCGGGTGGCCATCGGCGGCATGATCGTGACGGCCAAACGCATCCTCACCAAGAAGAACCTGCCCATGGCGTTCCTCGAGGTGGAAGACCTGACGGGCACCATCGAGGTCACGGTCCTGCCCCAGGTGTACGAAAAGTACGCCGCCAAGATTGCGCTCAACGGCGTCGTATCGGTCAAGGGCAAGCTGGAGATGCGGCAGTCGTCGTCACAAAGCACCGACGAAGAAGATGAAGTGGCCGAAGAGATGAAGATGCTGGGCGAGGAGATCGCCCCCCTCTCCAGCCTCAACCGCTTCTGGAGCGCGGCCCAGGCCGACACCCCCGAGGCGCGCCTGCCCAAGCCCCCGTCGCTGGCCCAGTTGCGAGGCAAGACGGCAGAACCTGAGACGCTGGCGCCCGCCGCCGCCCCGACGGCCAAGCCGTTCTACCTGCAGGTCGGCGACATGTCCGACTGGTCCTCCCGCTCGGATGACCGCCAGGAAGGGGTCGCCGCGATCACCCCCTCGGCCCCACCTCCGCCGCCTCCCCCACCGGCCGAGGGCCCCCGACCGGGCATCCACATGCGGGTCGCCATGGAGCACCGCCAGCGCCTGCCCGCCCTCAAAGCGTTGTTGGCCGACAGCCGGGGGGCCGAGGCCGTCTACTTGCACCTGGAAAGCCCGGAGGGACGGACGACGTTGTCCTTGGGTCCCGACTTCAGCGTGCGCCCATCCCAGGATTTCATCAGAAATGCAGAGAATTTGCTGGGACAAGGCACCATCCAGGTTCATGGGGTCGAGACCCCGACCGGGTGACGTGCTGGGGGCGGAGGTGGCACGGGATTGCTCCCCATCGGAAAAGACAAGCTCACCCAGCTTTACACCGAGGAGTATCTTGAACAGGGCCTGGATGCAGAGCTGACCCGAGCTCGTCGCTACAAGCATCCACTGTCTTTCATCCTGCTGGAACCAGACATCCCTGACGAGCACAGGGCCGACCGTCTTTATCCATCGTTGCGCCTGCTGGCCCGCATCACCGAGCAACAGACGCGGGCCATGGACGTCGGCGTGCGTTGGGGCCAGCAGCTCCTCGTCATTCTGCCGGAGACCCCGGTCGACGGGGCGGCTCGGGTGGTCGAGAAGATCCGAGAGGCCTTCGAGAACCACACCCTGCTGAAGGACGATACCGACGTCACCATCAAACTCAAGTCGGCGGTACGCGCCTTTCCCGATCATGGCCAGGAAAAAGAGGGGCTCCTGGCCGTCCTGAAGGAATCTTTGACGGCGTCCCGGGCCTGACCGACGGGGCGAACTGGAGCGAGGTGTTTCCGTTGGCACGATTCGACAGACTGGTATCGATTGGCCCGCTCGGCAGACCGCCGCGCTCGCTCCGCACCTGCATGATCTCCCCTTCACGGGCGATGGTTTTGATGTCCTCCCAGCCCTATACTGATCCTGTCGCTCAGCGGCAGAATTCACGGTGCAGTTCTCGATGAGTATGGCCTTTGTGGTGGCTGGTACGAGCATCGAGGGCGGGGAGTTGTATCTGTTGTTTTTCTTTGCAGCAGCCCTTCTGATGTACGGTTGTTATCAGGCGTGGTCAGTGATCCGGGTGCAATCCCGGAACAGCGTGCAGGATCCCCCGTCGAGGATGACGCCTCCGGTGGAAAGCCCGGTGTCAAGCCGTCCCATCCGGGACACGGCCGGC
>DASYBA010000700.1:0-3756 GCA_036501005.1 Candidatus Xenobia bacterium
CTCGGCCCGCGCAGCCGCATCTGATGCCCCACCAGGCGCCGATGATGCACACCACGGCTCGGCCCGCGCAGCCGCACCTGATGCCTCACCGGGCTCCAATGCACCTCATGGCTCGGCCCGCGCAGCCGCATCTAGCCCCCCGCCAGCCCATGGCGCAACCGCACATGGCCCCCAGGCAGCCCATGGCGCAACCGCACATGATGGCTCCCCGCCAGAGCGCGCCAGCCCCTCACACGGCGCCCGCTCCAGCGCAGGCCTCGCACGGTCCCACTGGCAAGCAGGAACAGCACTAAAAAACCCTGCTGACCGCCGCCCAGACATGGGCGGCGGTCTCGCGTCGTAGAGGAAGCCCATGGGGGGCCGACGTAGTCTCCGCCACTTTTACGCGAGGATGACGTCTGCCCATGTTGAAAACTGAGGTCCAGAGCCGCCAGAACCTGATCGACGGCAAGTTTGTCGACGCCCAGTCCCAGGCCACCTTTGAGAGCCGCAGCCCGGCCCATAAGCACGAGGTCGTCGGGGTGTTCCCCAGGAGTGGCGCCGACGACGTCGACCGGGCCGTCAAGGCGGCCCGCCAGGCCTTCAAGTCGTGGCACAAAGTGCCCGCCCCCAAGCGGGCCGAGCTCCTCTATCGGGCCGCCGCCATCATCACCCGACGCAAGGAAGAGATGGCGCAGGCCCTCACCCGGGAGATGGGCAAGGTGCTCAAGGAAGCCCGCGGCGACGTGCAGGAAGCCATCGACATGACGCTCTTTGTGGCCGGGGAGGGGCGCCGCATGCACGGCGAGACCACGCCCAGCGAGCTGCCCAACAAGTTCGCCATGTCGGTCCGGCAGCCGCTGGGCGTGGTGGCGGCCATCACGCCGTGGAACTTTCCCGTCGCCATTCCGAGCTGGAAGTTGATGCCCGCGCTCCTGGCCGGCAACACGGTGGTCTTCAAGCCCGCCACCGACACCCCCAACTGCGGCCAGTTGTTCATCGAAGTGCTGGTCGAGGCCGGGGTGCCCGCGGGCGTCGTCAACCTGGTGCACGGCAGCGGCAGCGAGGTCGGTCACGCCCTCCTCACCCACCCCGACATCAACCTCATATCGTTTACGGGCTCGACCGAGACCGGCCGGGAAGTGCTGCGCCAGTGCGGCGACCGCAACCGCAAGTCGACGGTGGAGCTGGGGGGCAAGAACGCCATCATGGTCATGGACGATGCCGATCTGGATCTGGCTGTGGAGGGCGCGGTGTGGGGCGCCTTCGGCACCAGCGGCCAGCGCTGCACGTCGTCTTCCCGCCTGGTGGTGCACCGCAAGGTCGTCGACGCCTTCACCACCAAACTGGTGGCCCGAGCCAAGGCGCTCCGTCTCGGCGACGGTCTCCTCGAGACCACCGAGGTAGGGCCGGTCATCAACCAGGCCGCACTGGAGAAGATCCACCGCTATACCGAGATCGGCCAGGCCGAGGGGGCCCGCCTGATGTGCGGCGGGGAGGTCGAGAGTGGCGGGGCCTGCGCCGACGGAACCTACTACCGGCCCACTGTGTTCGCTGACGTGAAGCCCTCCATGCGCATCGCCCAGGAAGAGATCTTCGGCCCCACGACGGTCGTCATCCCGGTCGATAGCCTGGACGAGGCCGTCGAGGTGACCAACGGGGTGGCTTATGGACTGTCAGCCGCCATCTACACACAGAACGTCAACCAGGCCTTTGCCGCCCTGGCCGAGGTCAACACCGGGCTCTTCTACGTGAACGCCTCGACGATCGGCGCCGAAGTGCAGTTGCCCTTCGGCGGCACCAAGTGCACCGGCAACGGCCACCGGGAGGCCGGCACGCCGGTCCTCGACATCTATACCGAATGGAAGGCCTGCTATATCGACTATAGCGGCCGCCTGCAGAAAGCCCAGATCGATACGTAGGAGTTTCAATATGAACATGGATGGCCGCAACGGAGTCGCCCGATGGGAGGAGCAGGTCAGCCAGAAAGGCCTGCTGCGAGAGGGCCATCACGCCACCAGCTCAGGCATTCCTGTGCGCCCGTTGTACGGGCCGGAGGACATCGCCGACCTGGACTACGAGCGTGATCTGGGCTACCCCGGACAGTACCCCTACACCCGCGGTGTGTACGATACCATGTATCGAGGCAAACTGTGGACGATGCGCCTTTTCTCCGGCTACGCCACGGCCGAGGAGACCAACCGCCGCTACCACTTCCTGCTGGATCGGGGCCAGACCGGGTTGTCGGTCGCTTTCGACATGCCCACCTTGATGGGCTACGACTCCGACCACGCCATGTCGTTGGGCGAGGTCGGCAAGTGCGGCGTGGCGGTGGACTCGCTAGCCGACATGGAAACCCTCTTCAAGGGCATTCCGTTGGGCGATATCAGCGTATCGATGACAATCAATGGACCGGCCGCCATTCTCATGGCTTACTACATCGTCGCAGCCGAAAAGCAGGGCGTGCCGGTCGAGAAGCTGCGGGGCACCATCCAGGCTGACATCCTCAAGGAATACATCGCCCAGAAGGAATGGCTCTTCCCACCGGAAGCGCACATGCGGATCATGGTCGACATGATCGAGTACGCGACGCACAAGATGCCGTACTACCATCCCGTCTCCATCAGCGGCTACCACATTCGGGAAGCAGGTGCGACCGCCGTACAGGAACTGGCGTTTACCCTGGCCGACGGCTTCGCCTACGTCGAGGCCTGTATCGAACGGGGGCTTCCCGTCGACAGCTTTGCCCCACGGCTGTCTTTCTTCTTCGACTGCCACAACGACTTTTTCGAAGAGATCGCCAAATTCAGGGCGGCCCGCCGCATCTGGGCGCGTCGCATGCGAGACAAGTACGGGGCGAAGAATCCCAAGTCCTTGCTCATGCGGTTTCACACCCAGACGGCCGGCGTGTCGCTGACCGCCCAGCAGCCCGAAAACAACATCGTGCGCACCGCCTACCAGGCCATGGCCGCCGTGTTGGGGGGCACCCAGTCCTTGCATACCAACGCCATGGACGAGACGCTGTCCTTGCCCACCGATCGAGCGGCCCACATTGCGGTGCGCACCCAACAGGTGCTGGCGTTTGAGACGGGCGTGACCGAGACCATCGACCCCCTGGCGGGCAGCTACTTTGTCGAGAACCTGACCCACCGGGTGGAGCAGGAGTGCGAGAAGTACTTCACCCGTATCGAACAGGAAGGCGGCGTGCTGGAGGGCATCAAGAACGGCTTCTTCCAGAAAGAGATCGCCCGCTCTGCCTACGAGTTCCAGCAGCTTCTGGAGAAGAAGGCCCGGGTCATCGTCGGGGTCAACGACTTTCTCGAAGGCAACGAGGAGTACACCATTCCGATTCTCAAGATCGATGAAACTATCGGCCGCCGCCAATCGCAGCAGCTCACCTCGGTGAAGAGCGGGCGGGATGCGGCCGCGGTGAAGCGCTCCCTGGCCGCCCTCTCGACCGCCTGTCACGATCCCAAGGTGAATCTGATGGAGCCCATTCTGGACTGCGCCCGGGCAAACGTCAGCGAGGGCGAGATCGTCGACGCCATGAAGGTGGTGTTCGGGGGCTACCGGGAGCCCGCAGTCTTTTGAGCTCAGCCGTCACCCGTCCTCGACTGGACGCCGGTGCGTTGGTGGCGGGCATTCGGCGCGGAGACGTGCTATCGGTGGCGCGGGCCATCACCGCCATCGAAGCAGAGTCTTCGGTGGCGCGAGACATCTTGACGGGCATCTATCCATCGCTCGGCCAGGCCTATCGTATCGGCATCACCGGTCCGC
>DASYBA010000701.1:0-5669 GCA_036501005.1 Candidatus Xenobia bacterium
TGCGCTGCCTGCTCCTGCTCCGGCTGAGCGAGCCGGATCTGGCGTCCACCCTGGCGTGGGTGGACGCCTTCGTTCGTCACGAGTCGGCGCCGGACGATGCGGAGGTTGATCGCTTCCTGATCGGGACTCCGGGCTTTCCGCCGCGCGCGGCGTTGGAACTGTATCGACAGAACCATTGGCACAAGCTGCATCGACATCTGGCGGAGCAGTTGCCAACGGTCGTCCGCTTCATGGGCGCTGAAGAGTTCCGCCAGGTGGGCCGAATCTATCTGCAGGCGTTTTCGGCTCGCGGTCCTCACATGGGCACGCTGAAAGACGACTGGCCTGACTTCATCGCGACCCTGGACGTGCCGCACCGGGAATGGCTTCGTGAGCTGGCCCTGTTGGATATCGCCGTCTTCGATCTGGCAGCCTCTCCCGTCCCCATCGTGCGGACGGCCGAGGAGCTGTTGGGGGACCCAACCTGGCTGACCCGTCCCCTGGTGCCGGTGGAAGCGTGTCGGTTTCTCTCCACCCAGTTCCCCGTTTATGCCTACTATCGAAATTTCTTGACCGAGGTCAAGCCGGCGTCCAGCTTCACGGTCCTCTGGCGGACCCCGGAGGGGGTCAGCGGGCACGCGCTGGGGGCGGGCCCGGCCAAGGTGATGCGGCAGTTGATGGCGGGCGAGCCGGTGGCCTCACTCCGCTGCTTCACCGCCCGCCAGTGGCAAGACTGGCTGGAGACGTGGATCCGGCGGGGCCTTTTCGCGGCGGCCTGACAAAAGCGGGAGCGTCTTCGCCAGTTCCTTGCAAAGGTCGGGGAGAGGCGGCACCCGGGCGTCCCACTCCAAGAGGGTGGTGCGTCCGCCGGTGTGTTCTTCGGCCAGCCGATACAATTCCCACACCGCGGGGGCGACCGCCTGGTCGTGCGTGTCGCGCCGGCTCGTGCCGTGGGTGGCATGGCCGGCAACGTGCACGTATCCAATACGCTCGGAAGGCAGCTTTTGGATGAGATCGGCCGGGTCGAACCCGTGGTTCGTGCCATTGATGTAGGCGTTGTTGACGTCCAGGAGGAGGCCGCAGTCGGCCTCGACCGAGAGCCGAGCGAGGAACTCGCCTTCCGACATGGTGCTCTGGCGATAGGCGAGGTAACCGGTGGAGTTTTCGATAAATAGAGGTCGCTCCAGCACGTCCTGGACCTGTCGGATGCGGCCGGCGACATGGCGGAGCGACTCTTCGGTATAGGGCACGGGGAGGACCTCGTGCAGGTTGTAGCCGCCGAAGGTGGTCCACGCCAGGTGATCCGATATGTAGACGGCCCGGGTGTGGCGGGCGATGGTGGCGAGGCGGTCCAGGTAGGCCCGATCCAAGGGGTCGGTGCTGCCGACGTTGATCTGCAGGCAGTGGAGGGTCATGGGCCAGCGCTCGGCGACCTGCTCGAGATACGTCATGGGGCGCCCCTCGGTGAACATGTAGTTCTCCGGGAAGACCTCGAAGAAGCCGACCGGCGGGTTCTGGTCGAGAACGGCCTGGTGGATCTCCCGGCGCAGTCCAAGGCCGAGCCCCAGGTCAGGAATGTTCCAGCGAAGCGTGCTCACGGGGGCCTATTCGACAGGGCCGGCGCCCGTCCTGGCATGATCTTAGCCAGGTCTAATGCTGAGGCCGAAAACTTCCGGCGGATCTGGGGGATTTAACTCGAATGAAACCAGTGAAAGGTGGTCGTTCGACATGATCAGGAAGACTTTGTTGGGAATGCTGGGCGGGTTGGCCCTCATGGCCTCGGTGGCGGGCGCGGCGCAGGCCGACCCGGCGTGGGGCATCAACTACCACGGCGGGCGCTGGGGCAACGGCGTGTCGGTGTCGGTAGGCAATGGCTATCCCGTCTACCCGGCGCCGGTCTACCCGGCACCCGCGTACTATCCGCCAGCGGCCTATTATCCGCCGCCTGCCTACGTGGCTCCGTCTTCGGTGGTCGTCCAGGGCTACTGGGATCAGTGGCATCACTGGCATCGTTACCATCGCGGTTACTACCGTCACTGGTAGTTGAGGGGCTTTCCGCCAGGCTTCGCCTGGGGTAGCGCGACGGCGGCGTTGCAGATCGAGGGTTCCGCGGGACGTGGAGACTCAATCTGGGACGCCTTTTGTCGCGATCATCCGGAGCGGGTGTTCGAGGCAGCCACACCGGCCGTCGCCTGCGATCACGTGAACCGCTGGCAGGAGGACGTCCAATGGATGGCCCGCCTGGGCCACACGGGGTATCGGATGTCCATCTGCTGGCCCAGGGTGCAGCCCGACGGGCAGTGGAGCGAGGCGGGCCTGGCCTTCTACGACCGGCTCTTCGATGCGCTGCTGGCGGTTGGCATCCAGCCCAACGTCACGCTCTATCACTGGGACCTGCCGGCCGGGATGACCTGGGAGGATCCATCCACGGTCGATCGTTTCGTATCGTATGCCACCGGGTGTTTCGAACGATACGGAGACCGTGTGCGGCTGTGGTCGACTCTCAACGAGCCGGGGTGGAGTACGCTCAACGGCTACGTGACGGGCCTGCACCCCCCTTTGAAGCAGGACTGGCGGGCGGCCATCCAGGTCTCGCATCACTTGATGCTGGCGCACGGTCGGGTGGTGGAGCGGTTCCACAGCCTCGGATTGAAGGGCATCGGGATTGCCCTGAACCTGTCGGCCGTGCGGCCGGCGACGCCCGCCGACGAGGCGGCGGCCGTGCAGGCGGACGGCATCTTGAATCGATGGTTTATCGAACCAGTCCTGCGGGGACGGTATCCGGAAGACATCTCAGCCCTGTATCGCCAGTGCGGGCTGCTGCCGACGGGTGACTCGCTGTCCGGCGATCGAGTCGACTGGGTCGGCGTGAACTACTACTATCCCCATCATGCCACGGCCGATGCGCCCGAGACCAGTTTCCACCTCAATACGTCGGGAGAGGCCGCAGAGGCCTGTGATTTCGCCATCGAGGGGCAGTTCCGCATGGTGAGGAACCCGCGGGGCCGCTATAGCGACTGGGCCTGGGAAATCGATGCCGATGGCCTGTACGAACTTCTGCTGCCGTATCGGGACATTCCCGTGTACGTCACGGAGAATGGGCTGGGGCGGCGGGAGCATCTAGCGAACGGGGAGGTCGACGACCAGGAGCGTATCGACTTCGTGCGCGACCACCTGCGGGCCGTAGAGAGGGCGCTGGCCGCGGGCATCGACGTGCGGGGCTATTACATGTGGTCTTTGATGGACAATTTCTCGTGGATCAACGGCTACAAGAAGCGATACGGGTTCCTTTACGTCGACCGGGAGACCCTGGAGCGGACGCCCAAGAAGAGCGCCTGGTGGTTCCGGGACGTCATCCGACGCGGGCAGGTTGACGCAGGAGGCCTTTGAGGGCGGCAGCGTCTTCCTCGCAGGTCTTGCCCACGATAAGGTGGATGACGGTGGGCTGGATGACCATGTGAGGCTCGGGGAGGCGCTCGATGGGCCCCTTGAGCGTCACCCGCAGGCGAGTGCACGCGATGGCTTCGACCTCCAGCACGTTGTCGGGGCCGCCCAGGCGCTGCAGGCGCTCCTTGGCCCGGCCGACGGCCTGGGGGCTGACGGTCACGGGTCCCGACGAGACGGCGCTGGGGGCCGCAGGGGCCGCCAGGGAAGCCCCGCCGCTCTTGACGATTTGTTCGATATCCGTCTTGAGGTTCTCGGACATGGTGCCAAAGATGGCCTGCAGGCCGTTGCCCACCGTGACGACGCCGGCCGCGCCGAGGGCTTTCAGTCTGGCGGGGTCGGCTTTCGCCATGTCGGCCAGACCGACACGGAGACGAGTGATGCAGGCGTCCAGGCTGGTGAGGTTGGCGGCGCCGCCTAGCGCGGCGAGGACGCTCCGAGCCAGATTGTCGCCCCCCAGGTCAACGGCTGCCGCCGTTTCGGTGACGTCTTCTCGCCCGGGGGTCTTGAGGTCGAACATGGTGATGGCGCCGCGGAACACGCCGTAGTAGATGAGGGCGTAGATGGGGCCGGCGATGAGCACCAGCCAGGGCTTCTGGTCCAGGGTGTAGTAGAGGGCGTAATCGATAAACCCCTGCGAGAAGGTGAAGCCCAGGTGGGCTCCGAGAAGCTGCATGGTGAGGAAGGCGATGCCGGCCAACAGGGCATGGAGTACATAGAGGAGCGGGGCTACGAACATGAAGGAGAATTCGATAGGCTCGGTGATGCCCGTCAGAAAAGACGTAAGCGCCGCGGAGACCATGATGCTGCCGACTTCCGTCCGCCGTTCTGGCTTGGCCGTATGCCAGATGGCAATCGCGGCCGCGGGCAGGCCCCACATCTTGAACAGGTAGCCGCCCGCCAGGATGCCGGCGGTCGGATCGCCCTTGAAGAACCGGTTGATGTCGCCGTGCACGATTTCGTGGGTGACGGGGTCGGTAAAGCTGCCGATCTGGAAGAAGAAGGGGACATTCCAGATGTGGTGCAGGCCAAAGGGCAAGAGCGACCGCTCGACGACGCCGTAGAGGAAGACGGCCATGGTGGGGTTCGAATAGGCCGCATAGTCCGCGAACGCCTGGATTTTGTTCTGGATGGGGGGCCAGATGAAGCTCAGGACGACGCCCAAGGCGATAGCGGCAAAAGACGTGATGATGGGGACAAACCGCTTGCCGGAAAAGAACCCGAGGTAGGGGGGGAGCTTGATGCGAAAATAGCGATTGAAGAGCCACGCGGCGACGGCGCCGATGACGATACCGCCGAAGACGCCGGTGTCGAGGGAGTCGATGCCCATGATTTTGGTCGTATCGATGTGCCGTACCGAAGCCATGACCCCCATGCTGCCCAGCAGGACGACGTAGCCGACCACCGAGGCGAGAGCCGATACGCCGTCGTTGCCCGTGAGACCCAGCGCCACACCGATCGCGAAGATGATGGGGAGGTTGCTGAAGATGGCGTCGCCCGACTGCGCCATGATCTTCGACAATCCCACCGGCAGCCAGGGGAACTTGGCGCTGCCGACGCCCAGCAGAATGCCCGCCACCGGCAGAACCGATACGGGCAGCATGAGCGACTTGCCGATCTGCTGGAGGAGGCCGAACGCCTTGCGAATGTCCATCAGCCCACCAGCCTCCGGACCGCCTCAGCGCTCTCCAGGGCCAGCGCCTTGTCAGCCAGTTTTCGACAGTCTTCCAGGTTCAATTCGCGGATGGCGGCTTTGACGGCCGGGACCGCCGGAACGGCCACGCTCAACTCTTCGACCCCGAGCCCGATGAGCAAGGGGATGGCTTGAGGGTCCCCGGCGATGCCCCCGCAGACTCCGACCAGCCGCCCTTTCTTCTTGCCCGCTTCCGCGGTCATTCGAATGAGGCGAAGGACGGCGGGATGGAGGGCGTCGGCCATGGCGGCCAGGCGGGGATGGCCCCGATCGACGGCCAGCGTGTATTGGGTCAGATCATTGGTGCCTATCGAAAAGAACGCGGCCTCCTGGGCCAGGACGTCGGCGGCCAGGGCGGCGGCCGGTACTTCGATCATGATGCCCAGGGGGATGTCGATGCGCTCTTCTCTCAAGATGGCTCGGGCGGCCTGGAGCTCGGAAAGCGACGTGACCATGGGGAGCATGATGCCGAGCTTCGCCCGGCCGACAGCTTTCGATATGGCTCTCAGTTGGGTCCGAAAGAGTTCCTGGTGGCGCAGGCTGACGCGGATGC
>DASYBA010000702.1:0-13135 GCA_036501005.1 Candidatus Xenobia bacterium
GGGTGGACGCAGATCAACGGACGCAACGCCACCACCTGGCCGACCCGTTTTGCCCTCGACCTCTGGTACGTCGACCACTGGACCAACCTGCTGGACCTCCACATCCTGCTGCGCACCATTCCCGCCGTGCTGGCCATGCGGGACATCGACCCCAAGGACCGCGCCACCATGGACGAGTTCATGGGCGAGACCTGACGAAACAGAGGCCGAGGGCCAGCAGGATGCCTATCGCCACGCCCCCCTCCGCGCGCCCGAGCCAGCGAGGACGGTAGCGCCAGCTCACCTCGTGATGACCCGGCCCGACCACGACGCCTCGCAAGGCCAGGTCGGCGAGGACGGGGGCCGCCGGTTGGCCGTCGACGGTCGCCTCCCAGCCGGGCATGAGCTGGCCGGAACAGATGAGGAGGCCGCCGCCCCCTTCGACCGAGACGTCCTGGGCATCGGAGTCGTCTCGCTGCACCGTCACCTGGGAAGGGCCTCGGAAATCGCCCAGGGGCGCTGCCACGATGGCCGTATGAGCTGGGTCCCAGTCCCGGGCGGCGGCTGCTGCCTGGCGAGTGCGGGCATCCGGGGCCACCCGCCAGTCTGTCGCCACCCAGCATCGTGGGAAGGGGGGGAAGACCTGGATGCCATCGCGGCCGACGACGCTGCGCAGGCCGAAAGCCCGCATGAGCGGCAGATCGGCGTGGTTGATGGGGAAATAGGCTTTGGTGCCGGCCAGGTCCACCAGGTCGGGGCGGGCATCCAGGGGCCCGACCTGGCTGGCGAACATGGCTTCGAAATAAGTGCCCGGGCACAGCCCCCGGACACAGGTGAGGCACTCCTTGCCCACCATCATCGGGGCGTCGATCAAGAAAGGGTCCACGAACGGCTGGACGGCCATGCGATCGGGCGCCTGGACAATGACTTCGGGGACGGTCGGGGGAGGCCCGAAGTGCGCATTGGGGTGGTTGAGGAACCAGCCCGTGCCGAGGACCCATGCGATACCCAACAGCGCTATCCATGGTCGGCCGGTTCGAAGCCACGTCGCCATGCCTTCGGCCGCCAGCATGGCGAGGAGGAACGCGGCGGGGGTGATCATCCGCATGGGATATCGTAGACGGCTGAGGATGGGAACGAGGTGTTGGACCCCGCCCAACGCGCCCATCATGCCGATCAGGAAGACGACGATCAAGGCCCACCACCCTGCCCGTCCCCGGCCCGCCGTGCGGAGGGCAAACAGGATGGTGATGAGGGAGACTCCGGGGAGGATGGGGTAGCCGGTGGGGCCTCCGGTCTGCAGCGTGCGGATGGCGGGCAGGAGGTGGGCCTCGCGGCACAGCGCCAGAGGAACCGCCCACGGGGGGGCCGTGCCCTCGGTAAAGTAGCTGGCGGGCAGGAGCGGTCGCTGCGAGACCTCCAGCAGGTCGGCGGCCGGCAACGACACCGGCAGGCCGATCAGCAGTCCCGTCGCAAAGACGCCCACCGCCCCTACCGCCAGGCGGCGGCGATCGGGGGCCCGCCACAGGCTGTGGGCCATGAAGGCGGCCATGAGGATGCCGTTGTAGACGATGTACTGGCCGTGCCCCGCGAGGATCTCGCACCCGGTGGCCAGGCCGGCCAGGGCGGCCCACCCGCCGGCGCCACCGGCCGCGAAGCGGTCCCAGGCGAGGAGGGCCACCGGAAGCCACACCAGCGTCTCCAGCACGATGAAGTGCTGCATGTGATCGAGGATGATGCCCATCGTCATCCATGACGCCATGCCGAAGGCGGAGGCGAGGGGCGGGAGGCCGCGGCCCCGCAGGAAGGCGTACAGGCCCGCGCCCATGCAGAACATCATGAGGGGAAGGTAGAGGGCCATGGCGAGGGGCGTATCGACCAGATAGAAGATGATTGAGGCGGGCGAGAGATAGTCGTATTCGACCATGGCGAGGCGGGGGACGCCCAGGTAGGGGCGCGGATCCCACCACGTGAAGGGCGCCCCATGCGCCAGCGTATACAAGGTGTGGCGGTTCTCGTACCCGCCTCCGAAGATGACGTCTTCACCGTACAGGATCCAGCCGTGCAGGAGGCTGGGGGCGAACCACGCCACGGTCCACGCAGCCCAGCCGAGGAGGACGATGAGGTCGGGCTTTATCGAACGCCGAACCAGGCCCAACGCACCGCCACCCAGTACCACTTCAGGTAGTGGGGCATCCACTTCCACAGGCGAAAACGGCTCTCACCCGCCGTGCGATCCCGCCATACGCTGGGCACCTCGGTAATGCGCCGCCCGGAGACGAAGGCCTTGACCAGAATCTCGAGACCGATCTCGAAGCCGCCCGTGCTTTCCACTCGCACCGACTGCAGCAGGGCCGCGGAATACATCTTGAAGCTGTTGCTGACGTCATGCGTCGGAATGCGGGTCAGCCAGTGTAGCGAAAGGCCGGCCAGGCGAGACAGCATGCCCTTGAGCCAGGGCCCCCCGATTTGCCGGCCCCCCCGCATGTAGCGGCTGCCGCACACCACGTCGTACCCCTGCTCCATGAGCTCGGCCATGCGGTCGACCACCACCAGGTCGTCGGACATGTCGGCCATCACGACGAGCGCCGCGCCTTCTTTGACGGCTTCCAGCCCTTTGCGAATGGCGAAGACCACCCCTCGCCCCAGGTCGTTTTTCAGCAGGAAGATCGGTTCGCCCGGGTGCGCCGCCTGCCATGACCGCACGGCCGGAATCGTGCTGTCTTCATCGAAGTCGTACACGACGGTGACTTCGTGGGGCGAATGCACCTTGTCTCGCAGGGCATTGAGGGTGTTGCCGATATTTTCGTGCTCGTTATAGACGGGAACGACGACGTGCAGCATCAGATGCGGCCGGCCAGAAGCTCCGCCTCGATCCAGGGAATGACCTCGTCGAGCGCGACCGACAAGGGCGTGGTCGCCTCATAGCCCAGCACGTCTCGGGCTTTCGACACGTCGGGCACGCGATGTTGGACGTCGTGCGGGAACGGATCGTCGCTGACGAAGCGGAACGGCTGGCCAGGGCGCAGGCGCTCCCAGATGGTGCGGGCCAGGGCCTCGACGGTGGTCGACACCGGGCTGGACAGGTTGAAGTCGTCCAGCACGGCCTTGGGGTGTTCGATACAGGTGGCGATGCCGCGCGCCAGGTCGCCGGCGTAGGTGTAGTGTCGGACCTGCTGCCCGCTGCCTAAAAGATGCAGGGGGTCCTGGCCCTTCAGCACTTTTTGCACCAGGTCCGGCACCACGTGGCTCATGGCCAGCCGCACGTTGCCCGACATGATCTCCTGCCCGTGGCGGGCGCGGGACTCGCCGATGCCCACGCAGTTGAAGGGACGGATGATGGTGTAGGGGAGCTGGTATTGTTGCCATGCTCCCTTGGCGAAGTACTCGCAGGCGAGCTTCTGGAACCCGTACGTCGACTCGGGCGGAGGGCATCGCTTCTCCTCACCCTCCGGCGTGGGGAACACGGTGGCACACTCGAACACCATTGAAGAAGACATCACGTTGATCTTCTTCAACTGCCGTTCTTTGAAGGCCCAGATGGCCGCATCGAACGTCGCGGCCATGATGCGTTCGTTTTCCGCCAGAAGATCGTAGGCATAGGCGTGAAAATAGGAGATGCCGCCGATGCGGGCGGCCACCGCCACCACCTGGTCGCAGTCCGCGACCAACTCCTTCATGAGCGCCACGTTGGTGGCGTCGCCCTGCACGAACCGATAGTTCGAGTGGGTGTCGTAGCTGCGCACCACGGGACCGTACTTCTGGAAGTTGTCGATGCCGACCACCTGGTGACCCCGAGACAACAACTCGGGCACCAGGTATCCAGCGATGAAGCCCGCCGCGCCAGTTACGAGGAGCTTCATGGGTGCTGCACCGCCACCCGATCCCGTTCCCGCCGGGCTCGGCCCGGGAGTCGTATCGTGGCACCCTGCATGAAGTTGAAGATGTCGACCACCGGCTGGTCGATTCTCAGATTTCGATAGGCGTCGTGGCACGCCCCCAGAAACAAGATGTCGGATTGCGCCACAGTCTCCTCCAGGCTCTTGAAATCTGCATCGTGGACATAGGGATCGGTGCACAGCACCCGCTCGCAAAAGAGCGACAGGAGCCGGCGCAGCTTGAAGCTCAAGGAGTCGCGCCGATCATCGTTGTTGCCTTTGAACGCCATGCCCAGGATGCCGGCCGTCTTGCCGGACAGATCGAACTCCGCTCGCACCAGGTCGACCAGGGCGGCGGGCAGCCCTTCGTTCACCATCATGGCCGCCTGCCCGATGGCGAAGCCGTTGTGGTTGAACCCGGCCAGTTGCATGGTGTCTTTCAAAAGACAAGGCCCGCCGCTGAAACCGGCCCCCGCAAAGCCGGCCAACCGGGGATACTCTGTAGTGGCGGCCTGATGGATGCGGTAGAAGTCTGCGCCGAGCTTTTCGGCAATGGTATAGAACTGGTTGGATATCGCAAAGTTGATATAGCGATAGGCGTTGGAAAAAAGCTTGGCCAGCTCCGCCTCGACGGGCGATAGCTCGATGACTCGTACCCCCAGGCGCTCAAAGATCCGTCGGGCTCGGGCCGCGGCCGAGTCGGACAGGGCCCCCATGAGCTGCGGCAGCCGGCTATGCTCCTTCATGGCGACGCCCTGGGCCACCCGCTCGGGGCAGTGCGCCACGTCGATGGCCAGACCCCGCTGGGCGATGCGCCGGGCCAGCCGCTCCGTCACGCCGGGGAAGACCGTGCTGCGGAGGATGACGAGCTGCCCGTTGCGAGCATGGTGCAATATCGAATCCATGGCCGTGTCGAAAAGATCCAGGTCGGGATCCAGGTTGTTGTCGACCGGCGTGCCGATGGTCACGAAGAGGACGTCGTGCTGCGCCAGCGTCGAACTATCGGTCGTGGCGTGCAGGGTGCCTGCCGCCAGGGCCTTGACCAGGGCCTCCTCGGCGCCCTCGTCCATGAAGGGCATGCGCCCGGACTGAACCCCCGCCACCCGTCTCGGGTCGACGTCGAGCAGGGTGACGTCGTAGCCAAACCCAGCCAGCACGATACCTAGCGGCAGGCCGACGTGGCCGCAACCGCCGATGACACAAATCCGCTCATCCATGGGGTCCAGGAATTCGAACCCGGGGCGCTGGGAACCTGCCCTACCCGAGCCGCCGTTCGACCCGATCCCAGGCAGCCGTGTTCCGTGGGTCCTCCACGCCGTTGATGTAGAACTGCCAGAAGTGCCGGTAGAGCGGCATGAGGTTGTGCCCCGTCGCGGTGTCGACGGCCTCGGTGATGCCGCGGTCCACCCAGTGCGCCCCGCCCCGCATGTTCATGGTGCCGTGGTGGTCGATATACATGTCGGTGCCGACTTCCTGGCCGCCGGGAGGTAGGAGCGGAATCGGGTCGCCGGTGTCCTGGACGTTGATGGTGCGCGAGCCCAACCCGATGCGCGAAAGATGCTTCTCCTCGTCGCCCCACCCGACGGTCGGCCCGCCCAGCCGTAAAACGGTCTTCGGCAGGAGCCCCATCTCGTGGTGCATCTTGTCGGCCTCGTCCAGGGCGACGGCCGCGCCCAGGCTGTGGCCGCAGAACACGATGGTCTGGTGGCTCTGCACGGCTGACGAAAGATACGGCTTGAGCTGGTCCCAGATGGCGTCGGCCTGGTGCTTGAAGCCCTCGTGCACCAGCCCGGTGCCGTCGTAGTTCTGCACGGGAACGGTGTTGAGGTCGGCGACCAGGTCGTTCCAGGCGAATTCGTCGTTTTTGCCGAGGTTTTGGAGCCACGGGGGCTGCGTGCCCCGAAACGCGACGATGAGGGTGTTGCCGGTGTTGATGACGGAAGCCTGCGTGCCGTAATCCGGTACGGGAATGCCCAGCCTGGCGTTGTCAGCCGAGTCCAGCTCGACAAACGATCGCACGCCGGGCTGCAGCTTGAAGTGCGCGGCCTGGTCTTGAGGCGTGGCATAGGCCGCGGTGGCCAGGGCCGTCAGGATGGCCGCGTTGCCCTGGCTGGCCGTGCGGGTCGGGTCGTAGGTGCCGACGTCCACCCGGTCGATGACCCTGGCGGTCGTCTTGGAGTCCCACGCGTTGAGGATGTCCGGCAGGGGAAGCTGGGGCAGTTTGCCCGGAACAAAAACCCGCGGGTTGGGGGCGGTCGGCGGGGTGAGCAGCATGCCGCCATGATAGTCGCGCGGGCTGCCTCAGATGTTAACTTTTTTCGGTTTGTACGGCAAACACTTCCATGGTCGAGTTCGCCCCGCACAGGCTGGCGACGAGGGAGACGATCCCGATGGGCACGCCGACCCCCAACGACAGGAGCGCCAGCGCGGTCTGGGGGGCGGTCAGGCGAGCCCGGGCCATGAGGAACCGATACAGCAGGGCATTGGGAAACCCCATGCGATTGAGGACCGTCTGCATCCAACTGTAGACGTCGTACATGAGAGAGAACCAGGCCCACTCACGAGCCTGGAACCCGAACGTTTGCAAGAGTCGGGTGAGGTGCGCCTGGGTGAAGTGATGCAAGTGGCGGGGCGGATCCAGGTGGAACCAGAGGGGTCCGCCCACCCGAGCCTGCAAGCTTCCGTAGTTCGGCACCGCTACGAAGAGCACGCCGCCGGGTCGGAGCCAGTGCCGACAGAACTGCAGCACCTCCCGGGGCGACACCATGTGCTCCAGCGAGTGCCACAACGTGATCACGTCGAAGGTGCCCGCTTCGAACATGCCCTCGTGCAACAGCTCGGTTCGAATGTCCAGCCCCAGGTTGCCCCGGCCCCACGCCGCGGCCATCTCCGAAAGCTCGCAGCCGGTGACGCGCCAGCCTCGATCCCGCAGCGCGGCGAGGGTCAGGCCTCGGCCACATCCGACATCGAGCACCGCCGGGGAGGGACCCAGAGGAATCAGTCGGCGTACCGCATCCTCGACCTTGCTGGCGCGGGCCCGATAGAACATGCCCAAGGTCCGGTCGATGCCCTGTCGAAAGCGCTGCTGGCCTCCATACCACTCCGACGGGTAGTAGGGGCGCAGGTCCGGAGGGACCGGCGAGGTGGCGGCCATGCCGCACGCATCGCAGTGGACGATATCGAAGCGTCCTCCCGTCATGTAGTCTACCGTGGACGTGTGAGTCGTCCACGCTCGTCCTCCGCAGACCTGGCACGCCATGTCGACCATGGCGGTTTGGTTGGTCGCGGCCAGAGGGAACCCCTCTACCGGCCCGTGAAGTTGTGCTGTCCCGATGGACCTCTTCTCGGCCCCGACCCGTACCTGGTTCCAGGAGCGCTTCGCAGCCCCGACCCCCGCTCAAACAGGGGCCTGGCAGGCCATCGCGGGGGGCGACAACGTGCTGGTGGTGGCCCCCACCGGCTCGGGCAAGACGCTGGCCGCGTTTTTGTGGAGCCTGGACCGGCTGGCCCACAGTGGCCCCAAGGCCCTGCGGGTTTTGTACGTCTCGCCCCTGAAGGCGCTGGCCTTCGACGTGGAACGCAACTTGCGTGCGCCCTTGCAAGGTCTGCGCGACGCGGCACAGCGACTGGGGGTGCCGGTGCCCGCCATCGAAGTCGGGGTGCGCACCGGGGATACCCCCGCCGACGAGCGCCGGCGATTGCCGGCCCACCCTCCGGACATCCTCATCACCACCCCCGAGTCGCTGTTCTTGTTGCTGACGTCGCAAGCTCGCCAGATGCTCAAGACGGTCGACACGGTCATCGTCGACGAGGTGCACGCGGTGGCCGGCACCAAGCGGGGCGCCCACCTGGCCTTGAGCCTGGAGCGCCTGGACGTGCTCCTGGAAAGGCCCGCCCGCCGTATCGGATTGAGTGCCACGGCTCGCCCCCTCGATGACGTTGCCCGCTTCCTGGGCGGGGTGCACGAGGTGAAGATCGTCCATCCCCCCGCCATGAAAGCGTGGGATCTGCGGGTGGAAGTGCCGGTCGAGGACATGACCGCCATGGAGGAGGGCACGCTCTGGACGGCTATCGAACAGCGCCTGGTCGAGCTGGTGCGGGGGCACCGTTCAACCATCATCTTTGCCAACTCGCGCCGCCTGTCGGAGCGGCTGTGTGCGAGATTGAACGAAGTGGCCGAAGAGGACCTGGCCCGAGCGCACCATGGGTCCGTCAGCCGGGAGCAGCGGCGGGCCATCGAAGAGGACCTCAAGGCGGGGCGTCTGCGGGCCGTGGTGGCCACGTCGTCTTTAGAACTGGGCATCGACATGGGGGCGGTGGACCTCGTCGTGCAGGTCGAATCGCCCCCGTCGGTGGCCAGCGGCCTGCAGCGGATCGGCCGCGCCGGCCACGGGGTTGGGGAGGTGTCGAGAGGGGTGGTCTTGCCCAAATGGCGGGGTGACCTGGTGTCGGCGGCCGTCGTCAGCGAGCGCATGCAAGAGGGCGCTATCGAATCCATCCGCTACCTGCGCAACCCGCTGGACGTGCTGGCCCAGCACGTCGTCGCCATGGTCGCCATGGACGACTGGAAAGCCGAGGGCCTGGGCATCGTGGTCCGTCGGGCGGCGTCATTTGCCGGCCTGCCGCAGAGCGCCTTGGACGGGGTCCTCGACATGCTGAGCGGGAAATACCCGGCCGACGAGTTTGCCGAGTTGCGCCCGCACGTGAACTGGGACAGGGACACTGGCATCCTGTCCGGCCGGCGCCACGCCCAGCACCTGGCGGTCGTCAACGGCGGCACCATTCCCGACCGCGGGCTTTTCGGCGTCTTCCTGGTGGGCGACAAGCCCCACCGGGTCGGCGAGCTGGACGAAGAGATGGTGTACGAGTCGGAACGAGGCGACACGTTCACCCTCGGCGCCTCGACCTGGCGTATCGAAGAGATTACCATCGACAAGGTCATGGTCAGCCCCGCCCCGGGGGAACCGGGCAAGACCCCTTTCTGGCACGGCGACGCGCCCGGTCGACCGGTCGAACTCGGCCGAGCCTACGGGGCTTTCATGCAGGCCATGCTGGCGCCGGACGCCGAGAGGCGGTTGCAGGCGGCCGGCCTGTCCGCCTGGGCGGCGGGCAACCTGCGGCAGTACCTGCAAGAACAGATCCAGGCGACCGGACACCTGCCGGACGACAAGACGCTGGTCGTGGAGCGGTTCAAGGACGAACTGGGCGACTGGCGGGTGTGCATCCACTCGCCCTTTGGCAGCCCGGTCCATGTGCCGTGGGCCATGGCCATCGTCGCTCGGGTGCGGGAACGGCTGGGGCTCGCCGTGCAGACGATGCCGACCGACGACGGCATCGTCTTGCGCCTGCCGGAGGCCGACGCCGCCCTGCCATCGGACTCGATCCTGTTCGAACCCGACGAGATTGAGGCCCTGGTGACGTCCGCCGTCGGCTCCTCGGCACTCTTCGCCAGTCGATTTCGGGAATGTGCCGCCCGGGCCTTGCTCCTGCCCCGCCGCCGACCCGGCCAGCGCACCCCCCTCTGGCAGCAGCGGCAGAAGAGCGCCAACCTGCTGCAGGTGGCGGCCGGCTATGGGTCATTTCCTATCGTATTGGAAACCATGCGGGAGTGCCTGCAAGATGTGTTCGATCTGCCGGCCTTGAAGACGCTGATGGCGGATCTGCGGGCGCGACGCATCCGCCTGGTGCAGGTCGATACGGATCGCCCATCGCCGTTCGCCCGCTCCCTTCTGTTCGGTTTCCTGGGCACCTTCATCTACGAAGGCGACGCCCCCCTGGCCGAGCGGCGGGCAGCGGCCCTGGCGGTGGATTCGGTGCTGCTGGCCGAGCTGCTGGGCCAGGCCGAGCTGAGGGACCTGCTGGATGGCGGGGAATTGGAGCGGCTCGAACTCGAACTGCAGCGCCTCACGCCCGAGCGTCGCTTGCGAGACGCCGACGACATGCATGACGCGTTGCGGGTGCTCGGGGACATGAGCGTCGACGAGCTGGAGGCGCGGGGCGGCTTGTCGGATTGGCTTGGCCGAGCGCTGCAGGTGCGAATTCAAGGGGAGATTCGCTATATCGCCGGGGAGGATGCAGCCCGGTATCGGGATGCGCTGGGCACGGCTTTGCCGCTGGGTGTGCCGCAGGCTTTCCTGGAGCCCGTCCGAGATGCGCGGGCGGACCTGGTAGGCCGCTACGCTCGCACGCACGGGCCTTTTCACCCCGAAGACGTGTCGAATCGACTGGGTCTGGACACGGCGGCGGTTGTGCACGTCCTGCATCAGTTGGAGGGCACGGGGCGAGTGGTGCGGGGCGAGTTCCGGCCCGGCGGCCATGGCATCGAATGGTGCGACGCCGAGGTGCTGCGCACCCTGCGGCGGCGGTCTCTGGCCCGGCTGCGCCAGGCGGTCGAGGCCGTCCCGCAGGAGGTGCTCAGTCGCTTTGTGCCCGTCTGGCAGAACGTCGGGGCGGCCCGGGCGTTCGGCCCGGATGCTCTGTTGAGAGCCGTGGAACAGTTGCAGGGGGTGCCGGTGCCGGCCAGCGCCCTGGAAAAGCTCATCCTGCCCGCCCGGGTGGAGAACTACACGGCGTCCCTCCTGGACGGGCTCTGTGCCGCCGGTGAAGTGGTGTGGGCCGGGCGGGGGGCGTTGGGGACGTCCGACGGGTACGTCTCGCTCTACCTCGCCCAGGATGCCGAGGAGTTGCTGCCCTGGCCATGCGATACGGCGTGGTCGGATCTGCACCAGTCGATTTTGTCGGCTCTGTCGGGTGGGGGAGCGCTGTTCTTCCGCCAAATATCGGACCGTCTGCCGGGAATATCGGACAAGGACATCGTGGCGGCCCTGTGGGATCTGGTCTGGGATGGCCGGGTCACCAACGACACGCTGGCCCCCCTGCGGTCCGTCCTCCAAGGCGCGACCGCCAAGGTGTCGACGGTTCGGCGTCGGCTGCCCCGCGGGCCCGCTTTGCCCTCCCGGCTCGGACCACCGGGCGGCGCGGGCCGGTGGGGACTGGTGCCGCGGGCGTCGGATCAATTGACCCGGCGAAGGACCGTCCTGGCGGAGCAGCTTCTGGATCGATACGGCGTGCTGACCCGGGCGGCTGTGATGGCGGAGGGCATCGAGGGCGGCTTCGCCGGCATCTATCCCATCCTGAAAGCCTACGAGGAGGCGGGGCGCTGCCGTCGGGGGTACTTTATCGAAGGGCTGGGGGCGGCGCAGTTTGCCATGCCGGGAGCGGTCGACCGGCTGCGGCAGGTGGCGTCGAATCCGCCGCCGGACACGTTGGTGCTGGCGGCCACCGATCCCGCCAACGTGTGGGGCGCGGCGCTGCCGTGGCCGAGGCTCGCCGACGCGCACCCAGCCCGCAAGCCGGGCAGCCTCGTCGTGCTGGTCGACGGCCACCTGGTGTTCTATCTCGAACGGGGTGGGAGAACGCTGTTGGCCTTCGACGAGGACCCCGGCCGGTTGTCGCTGGCGGTGGGGGCCTTGGGACGACTGGTGCGGGATGGCCGAGTGGGACGGATCATCGTGGAGCGGGTGAACGGCGTGTCGGTGTTCGACAGTCCGTTGCTGCCGAGCCTGGGAGCCCAGGGATTTCGGGAGACGCCGAAGGGCTTGATCCTGCGTGCTTGATCGAGCAGGACCCAGGACGCAAGCAAGCCAAGCTTTGCCGGTGGCGCTCCGGCGATATCGACCAGACCCCCGGCTGTGGGCCGTTCTGGCCATCTCTGTGCTGCTCCGGTGGGGGCTGATTCATCAGGGCGGGACGCTGTACATTCCCGACGAGCAGTATCGGTTCGTGCGCTGCTACCAGTTGCTGTTCGCGGTGCAGGCCGGCGACTGGGCGGGCGCGGTGGCCGCCGTCACGCATCCCGACCACACCCTGTTTGCCCTGGTGGGGGCCGGTCCCGCACTCATCCACTGCGCCCTGGCGCGGTGGTTCGGTTGGAACCTCGATACGTCCGACTGGTTTCCAGCCAGCCTCTTCGCCCTCGCCTCCGTATTCAACATCTATCTGACGTGGCTGCTGGCCTTGCGCTGCGGTGCGCGGCGAGAGGAGGCCAGGCTGGTCAGCCTGTTGATGGCCTGCTCGGTCTCGATGTTGTTCTATGCTCGCCATCTTCTCCCGTACGACATCGTCATGGCCATGGCCCTGATCGCGGCCAACCTGGCTGCGCCCAGGTCTGCCGGGGTGCGCCCCTGTGCTGCCGCCGGAGCCTTGCTGGCCCTGTCGGTCCTGACCTATTACGGCAACTGGCCCTTGGTCGCCGCGGTGATCGCCCTGATTGCCTGGCGAAGTCGGCGGGGCGCATGGCGAGCCCGCCTGGCAGCCACCCTGGGCGGCGCCGCGGCCGTCGGCGCCGCGTTTCTGATCGCCGTGCTGGCGCTGGCGGGCCCTGCGTTTTTCAGCCAGGCCCACGTCTTTTCCGAGAATGTCATCCAGGGAGACTATGCCGAGGGGTGGTCCCATCCGTGGGCCTATCTCTGGTATTGCGAACATGTGATGCTTCTGGTCTGGGTGGCGGGCGCGCTTCTCTGTTTGCGCCGCCGCACCGGCTACGGCTGGCTCATCGGTGCCGGCGTCGTCTACGGCCTCCTGTGTCTCACCTCGACCGTGCTCCACCGGTTCGTCACGGAGGGCCGGTTCGATAGACTCATGGTGCCGTTCCTTTGCCTTGCCTGCGCCCACGGCTTGTATCCGCTCATGCGGCGGCAGCCGCGTCTTTTCAGCGGGGTCGCCTGGATCGCGATCTGCCAGGCGGGGTTCACCTTCTCGGTGCTGTACGGCCTCCATTTTCCTCGCGAAGTGCGGGCCCAGGTGCTGCGGGAGCATCCAGACGTCCGCTACGCGTGGAACATCACCGGGGTGCCGCCGAAAGGCGATCCGAAGGCCCGCTACGTGCTATTGGACACCAGCATGATGTATCCCATCCAGCCGCAGGCGCCCGTGCCGGCCGGTCGGGTGTTGTTCAGCCTGCCCCATCCGGAGCAGGCGTTCTTGCCCTATCAGTACGAGCAT
Source organism: Candidatus Xenobia bacterium (assembly GCA_036501005.1). Classification (GTDB taxonomy): domain Bacteria; phylum Vulcanimicrobiota; class Xenobia; order RGZZ01; family DASYBA01; genus DASYBA01. The sequence goes on from DASYBA010000702.1 coordinate 12,861, forward strand.
TACTCCCCGGCCGAGCGGGAGATTCTGCGACACACCGACATTTCCATGCGCCTCATCGACACAGCTCCCGACACCTCGAAACCCTAACGCTCCGGGGTGGGGCGGGCCGGTCGCACGGTGCGTCCCGCCTGCATCCAACGCACCCAGAAGGCCAGGGTGAAGAGCATGATGCGGGAGCCCCACCACGCCAGGTCTCGGAACCGGGCCGTCAACGACGACGCTCCGACCCGAGATCCGAAATTGATGGGAATCTCCACGAACCGCACCCGCCGGGA
>DASYBA010000703.1:0-3632 GCA_036501005.1 Candidatus Xenobia bacterium
TGAACTCCCCACCCCCCCGCAAGTCTCTCGGACAGCACTTTCTACCCGAGTCGTTCTGCCACAAGATGGTAGCCAGGCTGAAGCTGCCAGAGCGAAGTCGAGTGCTCGAGATTGGGGCCGGCCCGGGCGCCCTGACCCGCAGCCTGCTGACCGCCGGACACCGAGTGGTCAGCGTCGAGATCGACGACCGTTTCGAAGCCCCGTCCGACAGTGCCGACCTGCGTTGGATACGAGGCGACTTTCTCGAGCTGGACCTGGACCAGACCCCCATCGCCCAGGAGCCTGGCCCGTGGCGGGTGGTGGCCAACATTCCCTACTATATCACCACCCCCATCCTGCAAAAGCTCCTGGGACCGGATCGGGCACGCTTCACCGACCTCTACCTGCTGATGCAGACCGAAGTGGCGGAGCGGATTCTGGCCGAAGGGCAACGCGAGTCCGGCGCGCTCACCTTGTTTATCCAATACCACGCCGTGCCGACCGGCGTCCTGCGCGTGCCAGGGCGCACCTTCCACCCGCCGGCCCGAGTGGATTCCACCTTCCTGCACCTCGCCTTGCGACCCGCCCCGCCCGTCTCCACCGACCCTGCCCTGCTGTTCGACGTCATCCACCTGGCCTTCGGACAACGCCGCAAGATGCTGCGCACCACGCTGCGCCAGGCATGGGCTCCGCACGTTCTCGAGGCCGCCTTCCAGCAGAGCGGCGTGGAGGCCACCGAACGCCCGGAACGCCTGTCGCTCCAGCAGTTTGCCCGCCTGGCCGACGCCCTCCCGCAAAGGATTGCCAGACGGGTCGACGAATAGGCGTCGACCCTTTCAGCAGGAGTTCGACATGAAGCTTTATCAACGACTGTTGGCCACGACCGTGGCCCTGGCCGCCCTGACCCTGGTCGGGTGCAACAATTCGCCAGAGCCGGAAATGCATTCCGGCAACGTGACCGCGACCAGTTCGGCACCAGCAGAGTCGGGCTCTCCCATCAGCGAAGTGACCGGCATGCCCGCCTCCGGAGCCCCGCAGACGCCCCCCGGCCATCCCGCCATGACCATGAAGGAAGATCCTCGCTCCGTCAAGGAGCTGGAAGGCAAGGTCGACGAGGTGACGACCGACATGGTGGTGGTGGCGAAGGGTGAAGTGAAGCTCAAGTTCCACCTCACCGCCACCACGGTCATCAAACCCGACGGCAAGAAGCTCGCCAAGAACGAGCAGGTCAAGATCCAGATCGACCAGGTACCGTGCGGCATGAACGCGAAAGAGATCGATATTCAATAGATGCGTGTCCGTTTTGCTCCCAGTCCCACCGGGTATCTGCACGTCGGCGGCCTCCGCACGGCCCTCTACAACTACCTGCTGGCCCGCCGCCAGGGCGGCACCTTCATTCTGCGTATTGAAGACACGGACCGGACCCGATACGTCGAAGGTGCGGTCGACAACCTCATGGCGACCCTGCGCTGGGCCGGCCTGGAGTTCGACGAGGGGCCCGGCGCGGGGGGCCAGGTCGGGCCCTATGTACAGTCCGAGCGACTCGACCTGTATCGAAAGTATGCTGGTGAGCTGCAGGCCGGCGGGTACGCCTACCCCTGCTTCTGCAGCCCAGAGCGCCTCACCGAGATGCGCAAGGCCCAGGAGAAGGCCGGCGAGTCTCCCAAGTACGATCGCCACTGTCTAACGCTGTCGCCCGACGAGCGCCAGGCCCGCGCCTCGGAACCCCACGTGGTGCGCTTGAAAGTGCCCGACGGAGAGACCGTGACCTTCACCGACCAGGTGCGGGGTGAGGTGTCGTTCGATACCAACACCGTCGACGATCAGGTACTGATGAAGTCAGATGGCTATCCCACCTACCACCTGGCCAACGTGGTCGACGATCACCTGATGGGCATCACGCACGTCGTGCGGGGCGAGGAGTGGGTCTCCAGCACGCCCAAGCACATCTTGCTGTATCGAGCCTTCGGGTGGGAGGCACCCCACTTCGCCCATCTCCCCCTTCTCCTCAATCCCGACAAGAGCAAGCTGTCGAAACGCCAAGGCGACGTGGCGGTGGAAGACTATCGGGCCAAGGGCTACCTGGCCGAGGCGCTGGTCAACTTCGTGGCGCTGCTAGGCTGGAATTCGGGGACGGAACAGGAGATCTTCAGCAAGGCAGAGCTCATCCAGGCTTTCTCGCTGGATCGCGTCAACAAGTCAGGCGCCGTATTCGACATCAACAAGCTGAACTGGCTCAACGAGCAATACATCCACAAACTGCCGGTCGAGGGCATGCTGCCCATGGTGCGGTGCTGGGTCGAGAAGGAAGGCTACGCCGTTCCAGACGACGCCACCCTGGCCGCCTACATGACGCTGATGAAGGAGCGGGTCACGTTGGTGTCCGACTTCGCCACCAACGCCCGGTATCTGTTTGTCGATCCGACCTCCTACGACGAAGACGCCGTCAAGAAACGTTGGAAGGACGGCGCCCGCGAGCTGGTAGCCGACCTCCAGGAACCGCTGGCCGCGCTGCCCGTCTGGGATGCGCCGGCGCTCGAAGCCGCGGTTCGAACGTTGGCCGAATCGAAAGGGGTCAACGCCTCGAAGATCATCCACCCCCTGCGCCTGGCCGTTTCGGGGTCCTCGGCCGGTCCCGGGCTCTTCGAGTTGCTGGCCGTCTTGGGGAAGGAACGCGTCGAGCGCCGCCTGCAGGCAGCGCTCAAATCGCTTCCCTAGGCCTTGTGCTTCTTTTCGGCCGCCAGTTCCCGCTGTAACAGTTGGATGTAGTGCTGACGCTCGGCTACTGAGACGTCGGGATTGGACGTCGGCTCGCTCGGGTCGATGAGCTTGAGCAGTCCGTTGATCAGTTGGGCATGGGCCAGACTGGCCTGCTTCTTGTTGTCCGCAGGGATGACCCAGACCGGCGCATCCGGCGTATTGATCATGCTGAGGGATTGTCCGAAGGCGTCCAGGTCGTGGTCGAAGCTTTCGAAGTGCTCCTTGAGATCGGGGTGGCCAGCCTTGATGACCTTCTTCTCGAGGCGGTCCAGCAGGCGCTCACCCTGCTCATTGTAAGAGGCGTTGAGGAACACGTTGACCACCATCGAGGGGAATCGGGCCAGGCCCTTCGGGTCGATGTGGCCGTCGTTGTTCATGGGCAAGCCGTATCGAGTGCCCAGTTGCAGTTCCTTGATGCCGGCGACCCGAGTCGCCCGCAAATCGTGGATTTCCGCGGCACTCTTGCCTTTGCCGGCCGGGGTCATGTCGATGAAAGTAGCGTCGCCAATAGGGCCCCGGCACCAGAGGGTCACGCAGCCCGGAGAACGGGCAAATTCCTGCATGAATCGCCAGTTGGGTTCAGCGACGTGCTGCTTCTCTTCGCCCTCGGGGCCCTTGAAGTTGTGCGTGTGGACCCATTCGGGGTTGACGGCGTAGGTCCGGGCGACGGTGCCGTCCTTGCCGCCCGCGTTGACCGCATCGAGGTTTTCCTGCAGGCCGATGGTGCCCTGTTCGTGCAGCATGGCCAGCTTCTTGTAAATCTTCTGGCGAAGCTCCTCGAGCTTTTCCTCGGCCTCATCGTCGGTGTATTCGCTGTAGACCACCTTGGAACCCGGATGCTTGGGCTTGCTGCCCTTGCCGACGATCTCGGTGGGCATCTCGTCCAGGTGAAT
>DASYBA010000704.1:0-6911 GCA_036501005.1 Candidatus Xenobia bacterium
CCTGGCGCACTTCGTGTCCCGTTTCGAGGGGCAGCCGGTGCCTCGCCCGCCGTTCTGGGGAGGGTATCGGCTCGTCCCCAGCACGTTCGAATTCTGGTCGGAGCGACCGCACCGCCTGCACGACCGGGTTCTCTATACTCGAGCGGAAGCGGGCTGGAACGCTTGCCTGCTGTACCCGTAACCGTAACCGGTCGACAAGTTTTACCATTTCGCAACGGGAGCGCTAAGGTTTCTTAACTTCCGCCTGCGATACTGTAGGCACGAGCAGGACGGAAGCAGGAGTAGCTGATGCAAGCACTACATGGGCTCTTTGGCGGCGGATACACCCACCAGGTACAGACCTGCAAGAAAGAACTGCACTCCGGAGTGTTCGACACTCTGATCGAAACCTACGACGTGAGCTCCCCCAAGCGGCCAGACAAGGTTGCGGGGTCGTCAACCGAGGTTCCCTCGCCGGTCGTGATGCGGCGAGAACTGGTGCTCCGCAATGGGAAGAGTCTTGTCTGGGACGTCAAGGCGAATCAAGTGTCGTTCCTGTCGGACGGCAAAGTGCTGAAAACTTTCCCGCACACCTCGCTGTCTGTCTCAGCAGGGGGGGCGGAGCTGAAGAGCAAGCAGCAAGTCCAGGACGTGCACGCGGACGGATCTTCCAGCATCCAGGACATGCAGCACGGCCTGCTCAGGGTGGACGTGGACTTCAACACCTTGAGGTGGCGGGAAAAACACACGACCAAGACGTGGATTCCAGACGAGTACACCTTCGACGCCAAGGGCACTGCCACAGCCGAGCAGGCGTATCATGCGGGAGGGAGCGGTTGGGATAAGAAGGACGGCCGTGTCAATGTCAACCTGGCCGCGACAGAGGTCCACTGGGAAGATGGCGCCATGGTCTCGCAAGACGATCGCACCGGACGGCAGCTCAGAGTGAACCCGCTCCTGACCCCAGACGACCTCGGATAGTGCTGCCCGCGACGCTCCCCGATCTGCTGGCCGACGGGGTGCACCTGATCCTGGTGGGCATCAACCCCAGCACCTACTCGGTCGTGCAGGGGCACTACTTTGCCCGTCCCCAGAACCGGTTCTGGCCGGCCTTCTCGCAGAGCGGTCTCAGCTTGCCCATGCGCCAGGCGCTGGGGGTCACGGCGCTGCGTCCGGAGCACGACCGGCGACTGCCGGAGTTCGGCATCGGGCTGACCGACCTGGTCAAGAAGCACAGCCCCAACGCGGCCACCCTGACGCCCGCCGACTATCGGTCGGGGGCGGCGGGGTTGTCGGAGCGGCTGTCCCGCTATCATCCCCGCTGTCTGGCGTTCCATGGGATGACCGCGTTCCGACCCTTTGTTCGATACGCCCTGGGCCGTCCCGATGTGGGGTTGGTCCTGGGACCCCAGCCGTTTGCGTTGGACGGCGTGCCGCTCTTCGTCCTGCCCAACCCGAGTCCGGCCAACGCCGCCTACCGGCTCGAGCACCTGGTGGGTTGGTACGACACGCTGGAGGGGTTCCTCAGTGGGGGCCTGAATGATTCTCCAACCTGACTGAGGAGCGTAGCATGGCCGTCGCGACAAAACAGCACAACCTGTACGAGAACGTCATCCAGCAGTTCAACCGGGCTGCCGATCTGATGGGGTTGGACCCCAACATTCGGCGCATCCTGGGCAAGACGACCAACGAGATCGTGGTCAACTTTCCCGTCAAGATGGACGACGGTCGAGTGGAGATGTTCACCGGCTACCGGGTGCAGCACAACAACGTGCAGGGTCCCTACAAGGGCGGCCTGCGCTTCCATCCGGCCGTGAACATCGACGAGGTGCGGGCGCTGGCGACGTGGATGACGTGGAAGAGCGCCATCGTGGGGCTGCCGCTGGGGGGCGCGAAGGGCGGCATCCAGTGCGATCCGAGGTCATATAGCTCCCGGGAGCTGGAGAACATCACCCGCCGCTTTACCTTCGCGCTGGGCAACAACATCGGGCCGGAGTACGACATCCCGGCGCCCGACGTGAACACCAATGCCCAGATCATGGCATGGATTCTCGACACCTACATTTCCACCATGCCGCCGACCCAGCGCCAGGCGTCCATCCACGTCGTGACCGGGAAGCCGGTGGCGTCGGGCGGCAGTCTGGGCCGAGACAAGGCCACCGGCCAGGGCCTCACTTACGTCATCGAGGAGTGGGCCAAGGAGCACGGGTTGACGCTGCGGGGGGCGCGCCTCAGCATCCAGGGGTACGGCAACGTGGGGTCCTGGTCGGGGCGCCTGTTGGCGGCCCACGGCTGCAAGCTCATCGCCGTCGAAGACCACACCGGCTCGATCTCGCACCCGGACGGCATGGACGCCGAGGCGCTGGCGCAGCACGTGGCGCGGACTCGGGGGGTGGCCGGGTTCCCGGGGGCCGATCCCATCGACCATCTGGCCTTCCTGTCGAAAGAAACCGACATTTTCATCCCGGCGGCCCTGGAGAACACCCTGACGGGCGAAACGGCGCACCTGATCAAGGCGAAGGTGGTGGCCGAAGGGGCCAATGGGCCCACCGATCCCGACGGCGACCGCATCTTGCAGGAAAAAGGCATCCCCGTAATTCCCGACGTCTTGTGTAACGCGGGCGGCGTCATCGTCAGCTATTTCGAATGGCTGCAGAACAAGCGTAGCGAGTTCTGGGATCTCGACGAGGTCGACCAGAAGCTGCGCAAGAAGATCGTCGGGGGGTACAAGGCGGTGGCGAAGACCGCGGCCGAATACAAGATCGACTGGCGCACGGCGGCCTATATCGTCGCTTTGAGGCGCCTGGAGACGGTGTACAAGGAGCGGGGGATCTTCCCATAAGCAGCCGGGAAGAACGGGCTGCCAGCTTCAACCGGGTTCCGCAAGAATACGACCAGTATCGACCGGGCTATCCGGAGGCCTTGTACGACGATCTTTTGGCGTTGACGGGTGCGACGCGAGTGTTGGAGATCGGGTGCGGGCCGGGGAAGTTCACGGAACCTCTGGCGCGGCGGGGCGTGACCATAGACGCCCTCGAGCCGGGGCCTGCACTGGCCGACTATGCCCGATCCAAGCTGGCTGATTGGCCTCGCGTGAAGGTGTACACGTCGAGCTTTGAGGCGTGGCAGACGGATACCCGATATGACCTGGTGGTGGCCGCCAGCTCGTTTCACTGGCTCGATCCGGAGACACGCTTCCAGCGATGCTCGGGGTTCGCACCTTACCTGGCGTTGTGCTGGCCAGGGGGCCGGCACACGAAAGATGACGAGTTCGAGACGGCCGTGCAACCGATCTACGAGGCCATCGCCCCGGCCCTGGCCGAGAAGAACCAGGCCGTGGAGGACTTCACCCGAACGGAGGCCTCGCCTTTGTTCGAACCGGTCGAACGTCGGTTCTATCCGTGGGAGGCTCGGCTGACGTCGGGCGAGTATGTGCACGTGTTGAATACGTTTTCAAACCATCTGACGCTGCCAGACGACGCGCGGACGCGGCTGCACGAGGCTATCCGCCGGCTGCTGGACGAACGCTTCGGCGGGGTGCTGGTGCGGACGGTTCGCGCGGTTCTCGACCTGCGGCAGGTCAAGACCGGTTCCTGACGTGGATGCTGCTGGCGTCACCGCGCACCGCTGCTCCTGGGCCGAGAGCGATCCGCTCCTGCGGGTCTATCACGACGAGGAATGGGGCGTACCCGAATACGACAGCCGGACGCTGTGGGAAAAGCTTATGCTGGACGGCTTTCAGGCAGGTCTTTCCTGGCTGACGATCCTGCGCAAGCGCCAGGCGTTCCGAGAGGCTTTCAAAGACTTCGTTCCGGACCAGGTCGCGCGGTTTGGTGAAGTCGATATCCTGAGACTGCTCGACCATGCCGGCATCGTGCGATCGCGTGCCAAGATCGAGGCCACCATCGGGGGGGCCCGGGCCTATCTGGCCATGCGGGAGGCCGGGGAGGATTTTTCAACCTTCACGTGGTCTTTCGTGGGGGGGACGCCCATTCAAGGCAGCGGCGAGACCCTGGCCAGCACACCGCTTTCCAAAGACATCTCCGCGGCCTTGAAGAAACGAGGGTTCAAATTTGTCGGGCCTGTCATCGTGTACGCATGGATGCAGGCGGTCGGCCTGGTGAACGATCACGCGCCGGTCTGTGACCGCCGGCAGGCTGTACGGGCGCTGGAAAGAAAGCGCGGGCGCTAAACCCTGGCAGCTTCGATTTTGCTGGCCCGCAGATAGAGCCAGGCGCACAGAATCAGGTATACGACCACGCCCAGCAGCGTGGCCAGGGGGTTATCGACCCACTGGTCGAGGAACCAGTTGTAGCCCATGATGCGGGTCACCGCGCTCAGCAGCCCGCCCAGGGCCCCGCCCGCGATGAGACCGGAGGCGATGGTCTCGCCCTGGGCGTGTTTGAGGCTGTCGCCCGACAAGAAGTGGGCGATGATGCCCCCCACCAGGAGGGGCGTGCTGATTTCCATGGGCAGGTACGCCCCCAGGGCGAAGGCCAGCGGCGGGATTTCCATCATCCACAAGACGACGGCGAAGAGGGCACCGGCAAGGTAGAGCGGCCATGGCGAGGTGCCGCCTTCCATGAGAGGCTTGGTGATGGCGGCCATGGCGTTGGCCTGCGGGGCGGCCAGGGCGCCCTGGCCGGTGAAGCCGTAAGCGTTGTTCAATACGAAGATGACGCCGACCGAAATGAAGGCCGAGAGGACACAGGAGACCAGTTGCCACTGTTGCATCTTGCGGGGAGTGGCCCCCAGCAGATAAGCGACTTTCAGCTCCGACATGAAGTTGCCGGCCACCCCCAGGGTGGTGCAGAGAAAGGCCGCCATCATGAGGACGGCAATGGTGCCCGCCTCCCCGTGCAGGCCGGCGGCGCCCATGATGACGGCCGCGACGACGATCATGAAAATGGTCATGCCCGATACGGGCTCGCTGCCGGTGAAAGCTATCGAACTGATGCCCACGACCGACAGCAGCAGGGCGAAGACGAGCACGATGACCAGGGCCAGGACGGTCTGTATGGGGCTTTGCGAGCAGGTCTGGTTGAAAAACAGGGTGAAGAGGAGGGCAATCGATATAATCCCCGCCACCAGGACGCCCATGGGAATGTCCTGCTCGGTGCGAAGCAAGGCCTCATGGTGTTCGGCGTGCTTCTTGCCCAGTTCGGAGAGGGCGGTGCGGGCGACGTTGGCGATGACTTTCGACATGGACAGAAGGCCGATGATGCCAGCCATGGCCAGCATGCCGATACCGATATGTCGAACGTAGGTTTTGAACACGACGTCCACCGGGGCCTGGGCAATGGTCATCTGCTGGCCGTGGACCATGATGGCGTGCTCCCCGCCCAGGAAGTAGACCACCGGCATGCAGACGAACCAGGAGAAGAAGGCGCCGGCCGAGATGATGGCGGCGTAGCGCAGTCCGGTGAAGTATCCGATACCGAGGAGCGCAGCGTCAGTGTCGAGGGTGAAGACCAGCTTGTAGTTGTCCACGATGGTTTTGCCGAGGCTGCAGGAGGCGCTGGAAATGACCTCTTGCCACCAGCCAAAGCTGTTGAGGATGAAGTCGTACACCAGGGCGACCAGGCCGCTGATCACCATGAGCCTGGCCTTGTTGCCTTCGCCGGAGGTGAGCACCTCGGCGGCTGCCCGGCCGGCCGGGAAGGGATACGCAGCGTGCATCTCCACGCAGAAGTAGCGGCGGAAGACGGTGCAGATGAGCACGCCCAGGAGGCCGCCCAGCACGATGGGGCACGCCATCTTGGCAAACCCAAGCTGGCCGTTCAGCTTGAGGATGAAGAAGGCCGGGACGATGAACATGGCTCCGCCCAGGATGTTGGTGCCGGCGCTGGCGATGGCCTGGATGTGGACGTTCTCGGGAAAGGCGTCCTTCCGGTTGAGTACGGCGGCCATGCCCATGGCGAGGATGGAGACGGGGGCGAAGGCGTCGACGGTCTGGCCGATCTTGAGGCACAGGTAGCCGACGGCAAGGGCAAAAATGGCGGCGAAGAAGAGGCCCCAGAAGACGACGTAGCCGTTGATCTCGGTGAGGTACTCCTGGTGGGGCGACATGGGCGGGGTGTGCTCGAGCTCGGACAAGGCAGCCTCCTGCAGCGGGTTGCCCTAGGTTCGACGGCGGTCAGGGAATGCTTGCCGAGTGGTGGTGCTCAAACGGTCTACTGGGGTTTCCACCAGACAAACCCCAGCACGACAGCGACCACCAACGTGCCGGCAACCGCGCCAAGCCCTGTACGAGTCAGCCGGTTCCCGACCAGTGCTCCCAGGGCCAACGGTCCGATCAGCTCTAGAAGCAGTCGTCCGGTCACTTGCTGTAGAGAACCCATCTTCCAGCAGGCGGCGACACTGGGGTCGGCACTCCATAGGCCAAGGTGAAACGCTGCACAGAGGGCGATCGCCACCACGGGCCAGATCCAGGAGTTGCGTGCCGGCATGTGCGCATGATACCACCCCCCGCCACGTTTGCAAAGGGCGACGGTATGATGTTGTAACTTCGGTATGATGTGACAGTGATTATGGTGACACATTGAGCAGAAGCTGCCACATCATACCGGGTCTGGCCTGGTCGGCCCACCCAGACCGACCAGCAACGTGCCACCCACCGCCGTTCGCTATGTATAGGCATCACGCGATATATACCGCATTTCATCATTTCATGCAATCGATACATAGCAGGTAGGCGGGGGAGACGGCGTAGACGTAGCTGGGGGTGGCGAGCGGCGTGGCCTGCATGCGACAGATGTTTACAGGGCGGGCAGGCAGGGTTGCGGACTTGAAAAATATAACACATCCCCATGCGGGTCTTGCTGATCGTACTGCTGCTGGGGGCGACTGCCTGGGCGACCGTGCCCTCCTGGCACGAACTGCCGGTCGACTGGCGGGCCGTGCCCTCCCAAGGGCACGGCGTGCAGGCGGTG
>DASYBA010000705.1:0-23126 GCA_036501005.1 Candidatus Xenobia bacterium
GTCCTTGCCCTCCCAAGCACCCCGGTACCAACTGTGTATCGGTGAGTCAAAGCGGAGCAGGACCCGTGAGCGAGAGCGCGCGGGCCACCCGTTCTCAGGGCGCTGGGTTTACTTGCCGGCTGTCAGATTGTGTGCAAGCCCACATGACCTTCCGGCAGTGCGTGGACGTGCCGCTGGGCGGGGTCTACGATCTCAGTTTCCACATGTGCCGTCTGCCGATCCTCGCGACCACCCAGAGCGGGTGCGCTTCTGCCGTGGTGACGGATATCAACCAGATCCGTTTCCTAGGCCATCTCTACCAGGAAACCCTGAAGTGTTGCAACGGCGTCACCACACTCTGCATCAACGGCACGTGCATCGTGGGCACGCACTGCAGCCTGCTTACGGACTATGAGAACGGCTTCAACGAGGAAATTTGCGTGGCGGCTGGCTGTCATCCCCTGATCCTGACCCAGGACGTCAACCTGCTGGTGACGGTTGCCAACGGCGGAAGCGCTCATGCGGCCGGAGGTGAGGATCCGACCGTGGCCCTGGTCTCAGTGCCGGAACTCGTACCGGGCACGGCCACGCTGCCCATCGCCCTGATGGCGGCGGTGGCCTGCGTTCTCCTGGAGAAGCGCCAGCGCCGCGGCTAGGAGCCCTCTGTCAACTCCACGGTCCAGACCGCGGTTCCGGTTTTGAACCAGAACATATGCTCTCTTATTTGGAACATACGTTCCGTTCTGCAGGACACTCGACGACAACCCCCAAGCCTCTCGCTCCATGACCTGGCAGGAGACAATACAGACCCTCGAGGCGCTCAGTGGCGGGCCGCTGGTACGGACGCCCACCGCCGCCCGGGAGCGCCTGGCCTTCCTCATGGACCGCCTCGGCATCGACTGGCGCATCCCCGTCGTCCACGTCGTCGGGACCTGCGGCAAGGGCTCCACCTCAACGTTCATCGCGGCGGCCCTGCAAGCCGCCGGCCACCGCACCGGCCTGATGACCGGACCCCATCTCGTGGACTACCCCGAGCGAGTCACCCTCAACGGACAGGCCGTCTCCCACGAGGACCTCCAACACCATCTGGAGCGAACCTTCCAGTATCTGGAGACGCCCCTGGGCCGGCCAACCGTGCTCGAGGTCGTCACGGCGGCAGGCCTGGACTATCTGCAGAATCGGGTGGACGTCATCGTCCTCGAGGCCGGCATGGGAGGAGGTCGGGACTGTACCATGGCCGTCCCCGCCACCGTGACGGTCCTGACCCGCCTCGGCCTCGACCACACCGACGTGATGGGGCCGACCCTGCGCGATATCGCCCAGGAGAAAGCCCGCGCCATCCGACCTGGGATTCCCGTCGTCCTGGCGCCCCAGGCGCCGGAGGCCGGGCAGCTTCTGGGCCCTCAGGTCACTGTGCAGACGCCCGTCCCGGAAGCGGTCGAGAGCAATCTGGAGGGGGTCACCTTCCGGACCCGGGACGGCGTGTGGCGCCTCGGCATGCGGGGTCGCCACCAGGCCGACAACGCCGCCACCGCGCTGGCCGCGCTGCAGATCCTCGGGCAGGTCTCCCCCGCCCTGGTCGTCCCCGGCCCGGCCGCCGCCCAGGGCCTGCGCGAGGCTTCTTTGCCGGGGCGCCTGCAGGTGATCGAGAAAGACCCCTGGCTTATCCTGGACGGCGCCCACAATCTGGACGGCGCCCGCGCCCTGGCGGAGTTCCTGCGGGATGTGGGGCCGCCCCGACCGTGCCACCTCATCCTCGGGGTGCTGGCCGACAAAAACCGCATCGCCATGCTGGAAGTGTTGCTGCCTGTGGCCGACACGGTGGCAGCCACTTTGCCGCAGACGTTGCGGGCCGGGGCGATGGCAGACTGGGTCGAGTGTGTCCGCCAGCAGCGAGCTGGCGCCCTGGTCTTCGACCACGTCGACGCGGCCCTGGCGCATCGGCCTGGCGTGGGGATGACGGTCGTGGCGGGGTCGTTGTACCTGGTTGGCGAAGCCTTGGAGACCTTGTCTGTGCCGCGGAGGACCTGAATGGAGTACGACCCGTCCCAATGCTATCGCTATGAAGAGCTGACCGGCATCCTCCGACGTCTGGAGGCTCGCTACCCCGACCTGGTCAAGCTCCAGTCCATTGGCCAGACGCCGGAGGGGCGGGACCTGTGGCTAGTCGAGATCACCCAGCGTGCCACAGGGCCAGGCGAGGAGAAGCCGGCCTGCTGGGTAGACGGCAATACCCACGCCGCTGAGCTGGCCGGATCGGCGGCGGCCCTGCACGTGGCATGGACCCTGGCCACCCGCTACGGCCATGATCCGGAAGTCACCTGGCTGGTCGATACGCGGGTCTTCTACATCCTGCCACGACTAAGCCCCGACGGAGCCGAGCATTGTCTATCGAAAGGCGACTTCATTCGCTCCTCGCCCCGCCCCTACCCCGAGGAAGACTATCGGGAGGGCTTGATTCCACAAGACGTCAACGGCGACGGCCTGGTCCTGCAGATGCGGCTGGAGAGCCGCTATGGCGAGTGGAAGGTGTCGCCCGAGGACCCTCGCCTCCTGGTGCGGCGCCGCCCCGACGACCGTCTCGGGCCCTTCTACCACGTCTACCGCGAAGGCTTGATGGAGAACTGGGATCGTCGCCGTATCGACGTCCCTCCCCTGCCCTTCGGCCTGGACTTCAATCGCAACTATCCTTTCGAATGGGCACCGGAGCACCAGCAGAAAGGGGCGGGACCGTATCCTCTGTCGGAACCGGAAACCCGCGCCGTGGTGGAATTCATCTCGACCCACCCCAACATCTCCATCGTCCACACGTTCCACACCTATAGCGCCGTCATTCTACGCCCCTTGTCGACCAGACCCGATACGGACATGGCCGACCTGGATCTCGCAATCTTCAAGTCGTTGGGCGCCCGAGGCACCGACATCACCGGGTACCCTTGCGTATCGACTTACCACGACTTCCGCTACCACCCCAAGGAGCTCATCAAGGGTGGGTTCGACGACTGGTGCTACGACCACGCTGGCATCTTCTCGTTCACGACGGAGCTGTGGAGCATCGGCAAAGCCGCAGGGCTGGACATCACCGACCACATCAAGTTCCTCAGCCAGCGAACCGACGCGGAGACGCTGGCCATCCTCCGCTTCAACGACCGCGAGGAGCTGGACGGCTTCGTGCCGTGGACCCCGTTCGACCATCCCCAGTTGGGCCCGGTGGACATCGGGGGCTGGAAGCTCTTGTCGGTGTGGCAGAACCCACCGCCCCGTTACCTGCCCACCATTACCGAGGCGGCCTCCCGCTGGGTGCTGGCAACCGCGGCCGCCACGCCGCTCCTGGAGATCGAGCGGTTCGTGACGGAAGAACTGGGGTCGGGGGACCTCCGCCTGCGCAAGGTCACCCTGGGGGTGGCGAACGCCGGTTGGCTCCCCACCCATGGCAGTGAGAAGGCCCTGTCGGGCGGCATGGCGCCCGCGCCCCGAGTGGTGCTGGAGGTGGCGGAAGAGGCCGAGATCCTCATTGGGAAGTCGCATCTCGACCTGCCCCACCTGGCCGGCGCGGCCAACGTCGTGGCAGACACCACCGACAACCCGGTCTACTTTCGGGGCGTCAGCCAGAGTCACCGTCAGTTGGTGCAGTGGCTGGTGCGAGGTGAAGGCCACATCTCGGTCAAGGTGACCTGTCCGCGAGCGGGCACGGTACGGGCGGAAGCCCGTGCCCAGAGCCAGCGCAAGGCGCCGGTGATCTCCATCCGTTAACATTCCGGCAAGGGACTGGAAGCATGTTTGTCGGGAGATGAACAGACATGAATGCCCTTGCTCCGGCCGCCCGCACCGCTCCCATGGCCCTGCCTCCAGCGTGTGGCGACGGATGCTCGTGTTCCTCGTGTAGTGACCCCAGCAATCCGGTGGCCGCCTTCGAAGCTCGGGATCGGGAAGTGGAAATCCACGAAATGGCGCATCTGTCGGCCGCCGGGCCGGATGCCAGTGGGGCTCCCGTCTACGAATACAAGGTTGGACCCGACGGGAAGTCGTACAAGATGGGCGGGCACGTCAACATCAGCGTGCGAGAAGATGACAGCGACCCGGCCGTTACCGTGGCAAGGATGATGCGGATCCAGCGGGCGGCCCTCGCCCCCGCGACGCCGTCGTCGCAGGATCAGCGGGTGGCCGCGGAGGCCTCCATCAAGCTTGCCAAGGCCCTCGCCAAGCTGGCGGCCAAGCAGTCGTCGGGCGGCCGGACACCGGCCGCCGCCGGCCAAGCACACCGATAGCGACGGTCAGGCGCGCCAGGCCAGACCGGGGAACATGGTCCGAAGGGGCAGGATGGCGGAATGGCCGCGGCCCATGGCGCTGCCGTCGGATCTGAGACTGGGGATGCGACAAGGCGCACACGCCGGCACAGGGCTCCGATCAGGAAGGCTATGCCGATCCGGCTGAGAAAGGCCACGCTGCTCCCATCCCGGCGCCCTACCCCCTGAGCTTTGCGGAGCCGAGGTCATTGCCGCCAAAGGCATGCCAGGTGTGACGCCGCGGTCCAACCCCCAACCTGAGTTCGCGGAGGACCTGATATCGACTTATCCGGACGTCGACATCATGACGTTGGCTCAGGTGGAGAAACGCCTGGGTTCGCCCGACGACACGAATCGCACCGGCATGGGTCGGTGGACGTCGCCCCCCGAAATCTCCAGCACTTACCTCTGTTATTACTCGGGGTGGTGCTCCTCCCCTCCCCGCCTGGCGCCCCCATGCCTACGATACATCGCTAACCGTGTCGAACCGGCGTCCGCACAACCTCTCCCGTGCGTGCCCTACCAGGACACGGCAATCGCCACCCCGGGGGGACTTCGAGGAGGACAGCCCGCCCCGGCAATCCAATAAGCGGTGCCGGGGAGGTGTATCCATGCGACGTATCGCTTGCATCCTGGCAAGTCTGGTCTGGCTGACCACACAAGCCCACGCTGCACCCTTTCAGGTCACCATGGTCGGACCGGATCCCGGTCATCCGAGGGCGTGCCTGGTCGACGAACAAGACGGCGAGCTGCCGACCCCCCAAGCTCATGTCCGAATCCTGGTTGGCCATCAGGTGGTGGGTGAGGCTGTTGTCTATCGGATTCAAGGCAAGCGCCTTACCCTGTACCTGACCGGCAGCGCCACCCCTCCTGCCGCCGGCCAGAGCCTGACGCTGGTCGAAGTCCAGGCCAGGCCGGCTGCGCTGGCGGCCCATCCCCCGGTCCAGGATCGTCCGACTACTCTGCAGTACCAGAAGTACAAGGACACCGTGCTGAAAGCCGTGGCCCTCGTCGACCGCCTCCGCAACGCCTTGCCCGCCCTCGATCTCAACGAGGATAACGAAGACGTGCGAAAAACAATGGCAGCCAAACAGGTCGAGTGCGCGGCTGACGTCGATCAGGTCACTGACGCCTCGATGAAGGCCCATGATGCCGCGACTGCGCCCGACCTCTATTCAGCCACCCTGCTGCTGAGCATTGTCACGGACGCAGACAGCATCAAATCAAGCTGGGCCGACTATGGTGCTCAAGCGCAGGCGTATGTTGACCGTATGCACTACGGGGAGAAGGACGCCGCCCAGCTCTGCCTGCAGACCATGAACAGCGATCTGGACGCGCTTCGTGGCGACTTCGACAAACTCAAGACTGACGAAGTCTATTTGCAGGAAGCTCTCGACAAAAACAACTAGCGCTTCGTCCATGGCGCATTCCCAGCCCCAAGCCGTACCGGTGACCGTGTCGAACCGGCGTCCGCACAACCCCCTTCCGTGCGGAGGCCAATTCGACACGGTCCCGGACGCCCTGGAACCCGTTCAGGCCCGCGTTCCACCGGGAACCGGGGTTACACCGGCGTGTGTTTACATCCTCGGTCAGCCGGTGCAGGAGCGTCGCCCAGACCGGGCCAATGCATTGGTGTGAGCCGGGACAGGGTGTGGCTGGTCGGGGCCCTGGCAGCGATGGCCGGGGGGGCGTCCCTGCTCCTGGTCGTCAGGACGCCTCCGCCTGCTCCCCTACCCCAACTTGTGCCGAACACGGTGGCGTCCGAGCCTGCGTCGCCACGCCCACGCCGGCCCTGGGACCGCGACCTCAGCATGGGGGGAGTCCACCTGGGAGATTCCCGCGGCGAAGTGAAGTCTCGTCAAGGAAAGTCCTTGTCAGTCTCTGTGCCTTGGCCGAAGGCTTTCTGCCGAGCCCAGGTCTCCCCGACAGTTCGGCCTCAACTTCCCTGATGCTCTACCTCCCCGTCCCGTTCGCCCTCCTCTGCGTCACCCTCGGCATGATATCGGGTGTTCGATATGGTAGCCGATACAAAATCGACGCTTTTCGCGCCGAGTCAAGCCGACCGTGGCGGTCCTCCCCGGGCTGGCCGTCGTGGCGGCCACCTGGGAAGCCATCTATATCCGAGACGGCTTCCTGCAGTGGGACTGGCCGGACCCCGTGCTGCTGTGGAGCATCCCCCTGTGCCGGGCGGTCATATTCCTGGCCCTCGCCTGGCTCGTCGGTCTGGTCGGGTCGTCCCCGCACCCCAGACGGCCGGTGGCGGTACTCGCTGGCGCCCTGACCCTCACTGCCTGTCTCGCCTACAACGGCAGCGGCCGCACCATCGCGCTGGGCACCCCTCGAGTGGTTGACGGTGACCTGTTGCAAAGCACCGGCGCCACGTGCCTGCCCACCAGCGCCGCCAACCTGCTGCGGCGGGCCGGGCGGCTTGTCACGGAGGCCGACCTGGTCGCGGCCATGGGGACGACCGACCAGGGCACGTCCGTCAGCCAGGCGGTCTACGGTCTGGCCCGTCTGGGTGTCGCCTCTCACCGTCACTGGGTGAAGACGCTGGCGGAAGTGCACGCTCCCGCCATTCTATGGGTCAAGCTGGGCGGCCTGGACCACGCCGTCGCCCTGCTCGGCTATGATGGCCACGTCGCAGATGTGATCGACCCCTGCCGCGGCCACCGTCACCTGACCGAAGCCGAATTCGCCATCTACCGCTGGAAGGGCGGGGCGCTCGAGCTCGACCTTTCCCAGGGTCCGGCCCAGCAGGGAAGCAAGTCGGGGGCGACCAGGCCTCAGTGGGAATGCATGGCAGCGGCCGCGAACCCAATCAGCATGACCCCCACCACGACGAGGATGAGCCCCACCATCGGAAGCCAGAAAAAGGCGACACTCTTGTACGGAGAAGCCTTGATGCCGGAAGTGGCGACGGCATCTCGATAAGATTCTGTGCAGATGGCGGACGCCTTGCTGAGGATCGTCGCCTGGTAGGCCAGGTATACCAGCGTCAGCAGCGCGACGAGCTTTTCACTCCCCTTGCCCGTGAACAGTTTGAGCACCTGGGCCAGAGCCCCCAGGCCACAAAGCACCATGCTCACAACACGCGCCCATTCCATCAGTTTCGACACGCCGTCTCCGACGGCCCAGCACAGGAGCGCAACGGCCCCTAGCACGACAGCCGCGACCACACCCGCGCCCGGGTTCGCGTGACCCGCAGCGGCCATGGCCGCCACGCCCAGACAAACCGCTGCCACGCCCATCAAGATGCCATAGATACGGTTCCAGAGCCCCATGGCCATGAGGTCGCCTTCGAGGGCCAGGTCGCGGTTCTCGAAGCCCGCCGACGAGATCAGGCTGTGCCCACCCTCGTGCGTCGGCCCGCTCGGCACGGTATACGTTTCCTCAGCTTCCGGCGCCGCGTCGGTTGGCAGCCGACCGCCCCATGACGGCGTCGCAGGCGCATCGACCGACCAGCTCCGCTGGGGCTGGACCGGCGCCTCACCGGTCAGCACTGGTGCTTGATCAACACGGCGGCCGCACTCACCGCAGAAGACCGCCCCCGGCGGTGCGGGCTGGTGGCATTGTGGACAGTCCATGCGGAGCATGGATTCAACAGCCGGCACAGGCAGGCCTTTGTCCCTACCCGGGCGTAAGTAAGGGGAAGGTTAGCGAAAACGGCTGAGCGGCCTGCGGCCTCAACATTGCCATACCGGGAGCGTCATGGATCGCTATACGTTCGAACTCAACGGCCAGACCATCGAGGTGGCCGGACAAGACACCCACCTCACCCTGCTCAACTTCCTGCGAGATCGGGGGCTGACGGGAACCAAGGAGGGGTGTGCCGAGGGCGACTGTGGCGCCTGCACGGTGGCCATGCTGGACGAGGATGGCGCAGGCCAGCCCACCTGGCGGGCGCTGAATGCCTGCATCACCCTCCTGCCCATGGTCGCCGGCCGCCGCCTGGTCACGGTGGAAGGCCTGGGCGGCTGCCACCCGGTCCAGCAGCGGATGGTGGAGAACTACGGGTCTCAGTGCGGTTTCTGCACCCCTGGATTCGTCATGTCGATGTTCGAGGCGGCCTATCGAAAAGACGCTGGGCCACGCTACCGCCTGGCCGACCAATTGTGTGGCAACCTCTGCCGATGTACGGGGTATCGCCCCATCCGCCAGGCCATGGTGCAGACCATGGAGGCCCCGCCAGCCGATGCCTTCAAAGCGACGCTCGAGCAGGCCGTCCCCGCGCTTGAAACCATGGAATATCGCCACGGCGACCGGACCTTTCTGCGTCCTACCACGCTGCCAGCGCTGGTCGAGCTGAAGGCCCGCCATCCGGAGGCCTGGCTGGTCGCTGGCGCCACCGAGGTCGGAGTCTATCTCAACAAGCGGTTCTGGACGTTCCCAGTCCTGATTTCTACCGAAGGGGTCGCCGATCTCCGCCGTATCGAGTCGAACGACAAAGAATGGATCGTAGGGGGCGCCGCCAGCCTCACCGCCATGGAGGAGGCATTGCACGGCGATCATGCCGCCCTCGACAAGATGCTGTGGGTGTTCGCCTCCCGTCAGATTCGCAACCGGGCCACGCTGGCGGGCAACCTGGTCACGGCCTCGCCTATCGGCGACATGGCCCCGGTGCTCCTGGCCCTCGACGCCACCCTCGACCTGCACTCGGTGCGGGGCCGACGCACGGTCGCCCTGGCCGACTTCTTCACCGCCTATCGAAAGACGGTCTTGGCCACCGACGAAATCGTCGAGCACATTCGGATCCCCCGGTCGCGGCCCTCGCTCAAGGTCGAATCGTACAAGGTCTCCAAGCGGCGAGAACTCGATATCAGCATCGTGGCCGCCGCCTTCGCCCTGGAAACCGACAAAGACAACGTGGTGCGCCATGTCCGCCTGGCCTACGGCGGGGTGGCGGCGACGCCCGCTCGGGCCCGCCGCACCGAAGATGCGTTGCTGGGCAATCCGTGGACCGAGGAAAGCGTGGCCGCCGCCGCCCACGTGCTGGCCGCCGAGTTCACCCCCATCGACGACGTTCGAAGCGGCGTCGCCTACCGCCGTGACCTTATCGTGTCGCTGCTGTGGAAGTTCTTCCGGGGCGATCGGAGCGAAGCCCAGGACCTCCCTATCGGATTCGAAGACGACAGCTTCACGGGCCTCCGCGGCAGGACCGGGGCAGACCTCCCTCACGACAGTGCCTGGGGGCACGTGAGCGGCACCGCGCTGTACGTCGACGACTCTGCACGCGGCAAAGGCATGCTCACCCTGTGGCCCGTCTGCTCTCCCCACGCCCACGCCCGCATCGTTTCCCGCGACGCCAGTGAGGCGCGGCAACAACCCGGGGTGGTCGCCGTGTTGATGGCCGAGGACGTGCCCGGACTCAATGACGTGGGCGCCCTGAAGCACGACGAGGAACTCCTCGCCAAAGCAGAGGCCATGTTTGCCGGTCACATGGTCGCCGTCGTGGTGGGCGAGTCGGTCGAGGCGTGTAGAGTCGCAGCCGAGAAGGTCAAGGTGACGTACGAGCCTTTGCCGGCCCTTCTCACCATTGACGACGCCATCCAGGCGGACAGCTTCCATACCGCACCGCATCACATCCGACGAGGCGACACGGCGGCTGCCATGGCGTCCAGCGCGTGGCGCATCCAGGGCGATCTCCACGTGGGCGGCCAGGAGCACTTCTACCTGGAATCCCACGCCGCCTGGGCGGAATGCGGGGACGAGGGCGACGTCCGCGTGTACAGTTCCACCCAGCATCCGACAGAGATCCAGGCCTCGGTCTCGCACGTGCTCCATCTGCCGCGGAACCGGGTGGTGGTGCAGTCGCCTCGCATGGGCGGCGGCTTCGGCGGCAAGGAGACGCAGGGCAACACGTGGGCGGCGCTGGTGGCCCTGGCGGCATGGAAGACGAAACGCCCGGTCCGGGTCATGCTGGATCGAGATGTGGACCTGATGCTGACCGGCAAGCGACACCCGTTTTACTGCCGCTACGAGGTGGGGTTCGAACCGGATGGCCGCCTGCAGGCCCTGAAGCTTGAGCTCTGGTCGAACGGCGGGTGGTCGCTGGATCTGTCGGAATCCATCTGCGACCGGGCGCTTTTCCATCTTGACAACTCCTACTACCTGCCCAACGTCGACACCGTCGGGCGGGTGTGCAAGACGCACATCGTATCCAATACGGCTTTTCGAGGCTTCGGCGGGCCGCAGGGCATGCTCATGATCGAAGACATCATGGACCGCATCGCCCGCCACCTGGGTCTGCCTGCGGAGGTGGTGCGGGAGCGCAACCTGTACCGCGGTGAGGGGGAATCCAATACCACCCACTATGGGCAGCTTCTGGAGGACCATCGCCTTCCCGCCATCTGGACGGAACTGATGGACAAGTCTCTCTTTGCCGAGCGGCGCCGAGACATTGCCGCCTGGAATGCGGGGCACCGCATGATCAAGCGAGGCATCGCCATCACGCCCGTCAAGTTCGGCATCTCGTTCACGGCCTCGTTCCTCAACCAGGCGGGCGCCCTGGTCTTGATCTATCGGGACGGTACCGCGCAGGTGAACCATGGGGGCACCGAGATGGGGCAGGGGTTGTATGCCAAGGTGCAGGGCGTGGCCATGCGGGAACTGGGGCTCAAAGCGGAAGCCGTGCGGGTCATGAAGACGTCGACCGACAAGGTGCCCAACACCTCTCCTACGGCGGCATCCAGCGGGTCGGACCTGAACGGGGCGGCGGTGGCCGCGGCGTGCCGCACCCTCCGCGAACGGCTCGAGCCGGTCGCGTGCCGGCTGTTGAAGTGCCAGGCCGTCCGATTTGCCGACGGGCTCGTATTCGATACCCAGGATGCCGACCGCCACGTCCGCTTCGACGAACTGGCCGAGGCAGCATGGCTTGCCCAGGTCAGCCTGTCAGCCACCGGGTACTATCGAACGCCCAACTTGTCGTATGACCGCACCAAGGGACACGGACGCCCCTTCCACTATTTCGCCTACGGCGCCGCCGTCACCGAGGTGGAAGTGGATGGCTACACGGGCATGAAGCGGGTGCGGCAGGTCGACATCGTCCAGGACGTGGGCGATTCTCTCAACGCCGGCGTCGACCGGGGGCAGATCGAGGGGGCCTACGTGCAGGGTCTGGGCTGGCTGACTGCCGAGGAACTGAAGTGGGACAAGAGCGGGAAGCTCACAACGCACTCCGCCAGCACGTACCAGATTCCCGCCATCAGCGACGCACCGGCCCGCTTCAACGTGTGGTTCATGCAAGATGCCGCCCAATCCAGTACCATCCACGGCAGCAAAGCGGTGGGCGAGCCCCCGCTGATGCTGGCGATTTCGGCTCGGGAGGCCATTCGAGACGCGGTGGCCGCGTTCGGCACGGGGGGCGACGTGCCGCTGGCCATCCCGGCCACCCACGAAGCCATTCACGCGGCGGTGCAAGCCCAACGGCACGCGGCCGCCGCGGTGACCGTTCCGTAGTCAGGTCAGGAGGTCGGGGGCGATGAGGAATTCCATGTCGTGGCCCTTGAATTTGCCAAAATTGGCCTGGTCGATGCGGATCGCAGAGCCCTGGGCGGTTTTGACGTAGTGCCCCTGGGTGCGCTCGGGAAGACTGGATGCCTCGCTGGCCGTACCCGTCGTAGTATCGAAGTCGACGACGCAATGGCTAAACGCTCTCGCATCGGCCAGCACGTGCTCGTGCGGCGACAGGACGGTTTGCGACCTGGCTGATCCGAAAAGCGTCAGGCTCAACCCGACCGAAGACACCAGGTGGCTCAAGGGATTCTCGTGCCGCACCAGGCGGATGCCCTGGAGATCGCTATTGAACCAGGCCCAATGGCCGCCGCTGCTGTCGCTTTGCGGCGTACTTCCGATCGACATATCGACCTTGGGTATGACAGTGGGTTTCGAGCCGTCGCGCCCGTAGACGTAAACCTGGTGGGGATGGGACTGAAACTCGGCCAGTGTCGTTCCGTTGGACAACACCGCCACGTGCCCTACCGGCTGGTTGCCGTCTCCGGTCCGGAACGTGTAGGTGGTTCCGCTGGCGCTATCCTTTGGACCCAGACTCCCGACCCGTACGTCGAGCGTATCGGGTGCGGCTCGCACGGTCGACTCTCCCTGTTCGGTGTAAAGGCCTGATTGGGCGGGCAGACACCTCTGCAGACTGGCGGCAGTCAGGTTGAGGGGCTGAGCGGCGGCATCCCGGAACGTTGGCATGGAAGAGTGACCTCATCGCACGTTTTCTCCATCATGCGCTGCAGACGTTGCCGGTACGTATCTGTCTGGTAAAGATCTGTCGCAATCCGTATTGCAATACGGCAACACGGTCGCCCAGGTCCAGTCAGCGCAGGTCGTAACGAAAAGGCATGAGGCTGAGCGGGATCAGCTTGAGGTGCTGAACCGCAAACGGAATGCCGATGATAGTCACGGCCAGGGCGGCGGCGTGGGTCAGATGGGCGACGGCCAGTGCCCAACCGGCCGTCAGCAGCCACAGGACGTCGAAGAAGAGCGGCAGCATGCCCTCTCCCGTACGGTTCGGCACGACCGTCTTGCCAAAAGGGGCCAGCGTCGCCCCGGCGAGTTTAAAGGCCTGCATGCCAAACGGAATGCCGATGATGGTCAGGCAGCAGAGCAGGCCGCCCAGGGCATAAAGCAGGGCCGATATGGCCCCCCCACAGATGATCCAGAGGATGTTGCCGAAAGTAGACACGGGACTGCCTTGCACAGACCAGCCGCATGAACCTGCAGAGAAGTCATGGGCATCGAGTCCGTCCACCGGAGAGGCGGCGGTCAACTACCGCGAGACTCCGTTGGAGAACCGAAGGGGAGGACTGCAAAAAATCCTGGGAGAAGCCTGGCATGTGTCTTCCGCTCAAGAACGAATTGCTTCCTCTCAGGAGATTGTTGAGCGAACCCGTAAATGGATCATCGACGTGGTGGTGGCCTGCAACTTTTGTCCCTTCGCGGCTCGTGAAGTCGCCAGGGACTCGATTCACTACGAGGTCGAGGAGAGTCCCGACTCGATGGTTTGTCTACAAGCCTTTCACCGGGAGTGCGCACGATTGGATGACCTTCAGCAAGTCGAGACCACGCTGCTCATCTTGCCCAACGCCGTGCCGGCGTTGGACGACTATCTTGATCTGGTGGGGGAGGCCGAGGATCTGATCGAACGGGAGGGCTATGAGGGCGTGTACCAGGTAGCGAGCTTCCACCCGCTTTATCGCTTTGCCGACGCGCCCCTCGATGATCCCGCCAACTATACCAACCGTTCGATCTACCCCATGCTGCACTTGCTAAGGGAGGACCGAGTCGAGGCAGCACTTCTTCGTCACTCCCATCCCGAGGAGATTCCGCCGCGGAATATCGAGTTTGCTCGCCAGAAGGGCCTGGCCTGGATGGAAGCGCTACGGGAGTCCTGCCGACTTCCATGATGGCGCTGCTGATCCCCACGTGCGCCTGTCGGTTCGGCTAGCTGAACCCAGCTCTCACCGAGGCTCGGCGGGCCTCGGCCAAAGCGTGGTTGAACGGGTCGGCGGCCCGCGGCACCTTCTTGATCAACGGCAGCACGTAGTCGCGGGTCTCGTCGAGGTAGCGCTCGGCCTTGCCGTGGTGCGGCGATAGATGCAATTGGCGGAGGTTGTCGATACGGTCGGCCATTTTGACCAGCAGCGTATCGTCCGAGGCCATGGACAAGCCTTTGAGATAGTCTTCCTTGGCGACGCCGGGGGCTCGGGTGAGCGATAGGACGACGTTGGACACCGTGGGGCCGAAGCGGGCTTCGAAATAGCTCCGATCGATGGGCACGTCCTCCAAAGTATCGTGCAGCAGGGCGGACGCCAGAAGCTCCGGGTCGATGACCCCGAGCTCGGACCCCAGGATGCGGGCGACCCGGCATGGGTGGGCAAAGTAGGGCGTCCCTTCGTCTCGGGTCTGGCCACGATGGGCCTCGCGGGCAAAGGCGAAAGCGTCTTCCACCAGGGCGTTGCTGGGCAAGGGACAGCCCTCACACTCCGGCGGGAGATCGTCCAGGCACTCCCCCATGAGCTGGGCGACGTCCTCCAGGCGGGGGAGTGCCGTGCGACCTCCCAGCCCCCGACAGCTCAGGGCGGCGGTGGCATTGGCGAAGCGGAGCACCCGGTCTGGAGACCACTCTCGCAACATGCCGTAGCCGAAAGCCCCATGCCAGACGTCCCCGGCCCCCGTCGTATCGACGACTTTTATCGGGTAGGCCGGCGCTTGCAGAATCTCCGCCTGGGTCAACAGCATGGCGCCTCGAGCCCCTTGCGAGATGCCCACCTGGCGGGCCCCGCTTTTTTTGCGGAGGGCCTTCAACATGGCGACCGGCGTCTGCTCTCCCGTGAACGCGGCGGCAAACCCCTCGTCGGCCAGGATGATATCGCACAGCGGCAGCAGCTCTTCCACCCGCGGCCGGGTGGCCTCGGCATCGATCAGCACGGGCATGCCCCGTTCTCGGGCTGCCTGGGCGGCCAGGATGTTTCTGTCAATTTCGTGCGTATCGACATGGAGATAACGACCCTGCGTCAGGGCGCCCTCGAAATCCGTAGCGGAAAACCTCAGCCCCGGGCCTCGGCGCCAGCAGATGGTCCGTTCCCCGCTCCCCTCCACCACCAGGATGACCGCGACCTGTGATGTTTCGCCTTTGACCGTGATCACGTCTCGCACGTCGACGCCATGGCTGCGCAGGTTCTGCAGCGACCACTGGCCGTTCTGGTCGTCGCCGACCTTGCCCAGGTATTTGACCCGCAGACCGAGGCGCGCCTGGGTGCACAAGGCCGTGGCCACCTGCCCGCCTCCCGCTTGCACGTACTCGGACATGGGCGTTCTGCCCCCCGCAGCCGGGAAGTTGGGCACGAGCGCCATGTGATCGACGGCGTTCAGCCCCAGCCCGACGCTATCGAATTCGGCGCGGCGGTCAGCCACGGCGGGCCAAGGATTGCTGGCGCAGGGTCTCGATGACCTGGGCCTCGCCGACCTGTTTCTCGACGTCCAAGACGATACGAATGCCCTTGCCCCACGCCCAGCGGCTCACGTTCAGGACCTTGTGGGCATCGTCTCGACGGCCGGCCTCGAGCAGGAGCTTGTATTCCACCCAGCGGGCCAGGCCTTCGCGCAACACCCGTTCCTCGGGCAGGATGCCCGACTCCCGCTCCCAGGCGTGCACCAGCTCGTGGGCATATACCGCCCGAAAGCGAGGGGTCGGCAGGTTGTTGACCACAAACACCAGGTGCGTGCGACGGTCGCCCAGCAGGTGGGGACGATAGAAACCGACCACGCCGTGGGCCGGGCAGTCTTCGCCGGCAGACGGCGCCTGGTCGGGCGCAAACAGCTCGAAGATGACGGGCTCCTCCACTTTGATGGCGAAGCGTCGCCATAGGACGTCCTTGACGTCGTCCTGGTACTGGCGCGCCTTGAACCTATCGGTGATGGTCTCGAACCCGGCCTTGAGTTCGCCGGTCGTGACTCGAAAGGTCTTCTGGCCCGTCAGCATGTACTCCAGGCTGCGCCCGACCTCGTCCACCCACCGCTTGATGCGCCGCATGGTGAAGACTACGACGTGGGCCGTGCCTACACCCTGGCGTTGACCGCTGGGGATGGAATGCGGCCCAGGGCAGAGCTTTTCTCCAGGTCGATGCGGTCTGCCCGGGATACCGCCAGGTAGCGGTGGACGAGCGCGATCGACATGCTCCCCTCCCCCACCCCGCTGGCCACCCGCTTGATGGACTCGTGGCGGACGTCTCCGGCCGCAAAGATGCCGGGCACCGAGGTCTCCAGGATGAACGGATCCCGCTGCAAAGACCAGTTCTTGGGCCCCACCACGTCCAGCATCTCGCGCCCGGTACAGATGTAGCCGTGCTCGTCGCAGGTGACCACGGCCTTGACCCAGTCGGTGTGCGCCTCGCCGCCCAGCATGAGGAAGAGATGCTGGACCGGCAGTTGCCAGGCTTTGCCGGACTTGTCCTGTAGCGTGACCCGTTCCAGGTGGTCCGTCCCCTCGGCGCTCTGGACCTCGGTATTGAAGATTTGTTCAACATTCGATAGCCGGCCAATCTGATCGATCAGATATTGCGACATGCTGTCTTGCAGCGATCGCCCCCGACACACCAGGAGCACCTTGGAAGCCCGTCCCGCCAGGTAGGCGACGGCCTGGCCGGCGGAATTGCCTCCGCCCACGACCATGGCGACGTGACCGGCCGCCTCGGCCGCGTCGGAGGGGGCAGAACCGTAGAATATGCCGCGCCCCATCAAAGGATGGTGGGTCAACGCGGGATGTTCTCGCCACTGCACGCCGGTGGCCAGGACCACGGTCTTGCTCCGCACCGGGTCGCCGCCGTCCAGACCGATGGTGTGCCAGTCGCCCAGTTGGCCGGGCACGAGCTTCTCGACTTTGCGGGCCACCACCATCTCGGCGCCGAAGGCCACGGCTTGCCGAGACGCGCGGCGGGCCAGCTCGTCTCCCGACAACCCGGCCGGAAAGCCGAGATAGTTGCGGATGCGACTGGACGTCATGGCCTGGCCCCCGGGCGCATGTTTCTCCACGACCAGCGTGCTGAGGCCCTCTGACGCCCCGTAGACGGCGGCGGCCAGACCGGCCGGGCCGGCCCCGACGATGACCACGTCATAGCGGTCCCGGTGGGGTCGGGTCTGCAGCTTGACGCGTTCGGCCAGTTCTCGATACGAGTGCAGGTCGGTCAGTGTCGAATGGTCTTCGAACTGTACAAACGGGCACATACGCTCGATCTCTGCGGAGGAGAACCCGGTGACCTGGGCGGCCTGGGCCGGTTCGATGACTTCTATCGGAACGTGGTTGCGATCCAGGAACAGGCGCACGTCGTGGCAGACCGGATCCTGCCGCTCGCCGATGATGCGGGCCCGCGGCGTGGGGCTGGCGCACACCGTGGCCTTGAGGCTGCCGAGCCGAAGCGCCCAGTCCTTGAGAATGCGTGCCTTGAGCGTGGGACAGCCCATCAAGGTGCGAAATCCGACCTCGTCCAGGCGCAGGAGATGGCTCTCCTGGCGGGCCTGGACACTGGCCAGGGCGGGCACGTCCAAGAGCAGCGGAATCTCGCCGAAGAAGTCTCCCGCACCCCACACCACCACACGCCGATCTACGCCGCGGGCCGACTTGATGACGTCCACCTCGCCGGACACGATGACGAAGAAGGCCGGCTCCTCGCCCTCCTGTACGATCCAGTCTCCCGCTGAGAAGTGGACTTCCGCGATGTGTTCCGTGATCCGCACCAGCCCTTCCGGCGTCAGATCCTGGAAGAGCGCGATCGACTTGAGCAAATCGATGGAAATCATGCTGGCCGGGTTAACCGCCGTCTACTCCGACTCCTTTGGCCGGTTGAGCGCCTCCCGCAGGGTGCGAGCGTCGGCTGTCCTCCCCAGCATCTGGTACATGCGGGCCAGTCGCCGCACCACCCGGGTTGCCATGTCCTGGTCGGGGGCCCGGCTCAACGCGGTCAGCCCCAGCTCGAGAGAGCGCGTGGTGGACTCAAAAAGCTGTAGCTCTTCGTAGAAGTCGGCAGCCCGCAGGGCGAATTCCAGCGCCTTCTTCCACTGCTGCGATTCACGATAGTGAAAGATGAGGCGGGGGTAGTAGACGTACAGGCGGGCCTCGAAAAGCTCTTCGATGGCGGCGCCGATGAGGAGGTGCAGCCGCCGCCGCCGTCTCGGCTCGACGACCACGTAGAGGCGGGCCTGCAGCAAGGGATGGGTGAAGCTGAAGCGCTCGCGGCTGGAGCCGACCTCGGCGATGAGCCCCGCCTGGCAGGCCCAGCGGAGCACGGAGATGATCTCGTCCGACTCGACGCCGGCGACCTTGGTCAACACCTCGAAGTCAAAGGTGCGGCCGACGCACGCGGCCGTGCCCAGCACCCCGGCGGCCTTTTCCGGCAGGCTGCGCAGTCGATAGCCCAGGGGGTCCTGCAAGGCCGTCAGGCTATCCAGGGTGGTTTCAGCCTTCACCGTGAGGACCTCGTCCTTCACTTCCACGGCCCGGTCTCGCCACAAGAGCTGCAGGATCTCCTCGACCAGGAAGGGCTGGCCGCGACTTTGCCGGTGGATGGCGGCCACCACGGCCGGATCCACCGCGCGGGTGGCCGTCATGCTGCGCACCAGATCGCCCACCGACTCGGGGAGGAGCGGCTCGAGGTGCACCCTCAGGCCGACCGCCGACCCGATGAGGCGCATGGGCGTCCGCCGGCCCCGAGGTGAGAACTTGAACTCGGCGGGCTGGCAGGTGCCCACCAGGAGCAGGCGCTGCCCCGTCAGCCACGGCAGCAGCACCTCGATGAACTTGAGAGACCCTTCGTCGAGCGAGCCCATGTCGTCGACCGCGACCATGAGCCCGTGGCGCTCGGCCAGGATGCCGAACAGCCGCTGCATGGCCTGGGTCACCCGAGACAGGAGGCCTGCCCCGACCGGCGGCAGCGAGTGATCTTCCAGCAGACGCTCCAGGATGGCGCCGTCTTCTGCCCCCACCAGGTCTCGCACGGTGTGACCGTGGCCTCGCAGATGCTCGCCGAGGGCGTCGACGAAAGGGGCCAGCAAGGGCGGCTGGTGACCCCGCCCGGAGTCGGTCTGGAGCACGACCATGCCCGCATTCCGGGCGTCGATGGCCAGGTCCTTGACCAGGCGGGTGGTGCCGACCCCGGCCTCACCTTCCACCAGCACCAGGCTGCCCCCGCCCGCCTGGGCAGCTTCCAGGGCGGCCCGCAACTGGTCCCGCTCGGCGTCTCTGCCGAGCAGGGGGGCCTCCTGCAAGCCCCGGCGGGCGCCGAGAGCGAGTTCCAGGGGATGCAGGGCCCGCACCGGCGCCGGTCCGACCTGGCCGACTTCTCCAGCCACCTGCGCCGCCGTCTGGAAACGCTGCTCCGGCTCTTTGGAGAGAAGCTTCATGACGACGGCCTCAAACCAGTGCGGCACTCGGGAGTTGACCTGCCGGAGCGCCACCGGAGTATCGTGCACGTGTCGATACACCGTGCGGACCGGATCGGAATCCCAGAAGGGCAGGCGCCCACAGAGCAGTTCGTAGAGCACGACGCCCAGCGAGTAAAGATCTGACCGGACGTCGCCCCGACGGCCCAGAGCCTGCTCCGGGGCCACGTAAGCGACCGCCGCCGGCCCCCCCATGGCCGCCAGGTGGGTGTCCAATTCCAGGCGGGAGGCCTGTTCGAAGTCGGTGATCTTGACCTCACCCGGCCCGGTCACGAAAATGTTTTCGGGCTTGAGGCCCCGGTGCAGAAGGTTCTTCTCGTGTGCCGCCTGCAAGGTCGACAGCACCACCATGAGCTTGTCCTTGAGGTCGTGAAAGCTGCGCCCGTCTTCAGCATACCAGTGCCGGAGGTTGCGCCCGTCGACGTATTCCTGGATGAGATACGGGACGCCGCCCTGCACGCCCACGGCGTAGACGCGGGCCACGTTGGGGTGCACCAGGGGCACGGTGGATTCGGCCTGCTTGAGGATGCGGCGGGACAACTCGGCGTCGGCGGCCAGGCCTGGCTGCATCAGCTTGAGCACGACCCGCTCGCCGGAGTGCACGTCGCGGCTTTCGAAGACGCGCCAGAGCGCGCCTTCTCCCACCGCACGACCGACGGGAAAGCGCTCCAGGATGACCAGGCCGTTTCCCATCAGAGCCTCAGCTTGCTCTGTTCGTAATCCAACTCATAACCGGTGCGACCGTCGACAATCTTCTGCACCTGGTGGCTGTCCTTGTCGATGTTCACGACCAGCCCGTCGCTGGCCTCGCAGCGCCACGTCTCCCAGGAGTCAGCCCCCTTGACCAGGACTTCCTCCCCTTTCACATCCAGCTCTTCCTTGCGAATGGTCAAGGTATCGGGACGGAAGAGCCACACCGACAGCTTGCGGCCCGCCTTGAGGTTCGGCGTCTGGCCGAGGACCAGCGCCAGTTGGCTGAGGAACCGTCCGTCCGCCAGATAGACGCCTTTGGAATACGGAATCTGCTGGGTCTTGGGATGGTCGCCCCCCACCTTGGTGACGATGTCGGTCTTGTCGAACAGCACGGTCTCGCCCGGCAGTTCAGGGCTCAGGTTGCCCTGATAGTCGGCCTTCATGGGCAGGGCATCGGCGCTCAGGGTGACCTGGGACTGGCCCGACGCTTTCTGGGATCCGTCGCTGACGTCGACCTTGGAGACAAATCGATACTGGTCGTCGCCGTCCGGCGTCTCGCTCATCTCCAGCCAGGCCGTTTCCTGGCCGACCACCTTGTCGCCCCGGCGGAGGGAGAAGGTGCGCTGCTCACCCACCGGCCAGGTGATGTCCCGGTTGTAGTAGGCCACCTTGCGGTCTGGTTTGGGCGCATAGTCGGCCACCGTGAGCGAACCCGAGACCAGGTCGCCGCGGTCCCACATGGCCACGTGACAGGCACTCAGGGTGCCGACCTCGCCCGTATCGGCGTCGACCGCCACCCATCCCTCTGGCCCGAGATAGACCTCGTTCCACGAGTGCGGCACAAAATTGCCCTGTTCGAAGTACAGGCCTCCCAGCACGCGGGCGGGAATGCCGGCCGACCGGCACAGGGCTGCAGTCAGCAGCGCCTTGGCCTCGGCCCCCCCCTGCTGCGCAGCCAGGATGAGGCGGGCACTGGGCAGGTAGGGTCCTGGCTTCACGTTGGCATGGACCCATTCGACAATGCGCCGGACCGCCTCCCACGCGGTATCCACTTTCCAGGTCAGCTCCAGCGACTTGTTGCGGATGCTGGGCACCTCGCTCTCGATGCCCAGCTCGGGCCGCAGCCAGCGGGTATCGCCCAGCCCCGCCAGATCGCTGTCGGCCAGCGGGTGCCCGACCTGACCGCTGACGGTGCGGGGGCTGGTCTCCACCGTGATGGTGCCATCGACAGCTCCGTTGGCAGCCACCTGGCCGGAGAACGTCTGGGTGAACCCCGGGATCTGGTGGTTGAGAAGGGCTGGATTGCGCACCTGCGCCTTGATGGTCAGCTTCATCTCGCGTAGCGAGTCCGGATCGGCAAAATAGATCTTGGAGGCCAGCGCCTGGGCCCGGCTGAGATCCGCGCCCGGCCATCGATTGGATGCCGCCACCACCGACGGACCAGCCAGATCGAAGCGGAAGCCCCCGCCCACTTCCTGCACGTATAGTAGTCGTGGCTGTCCCACCTGCACAGCCACCCTTACCAAGGGCGACCCATGCATGTCGCTCAGGGTGAAAACGTTGGCGGGAACTCCCTTGACGGTCGTATGCGTGGGCGCACTCATTTCGATACGACCACCGCCCTGCAGCACCGGATCGTAGGCGGGTATCGCTTTGTGCGAAGCTTGCGCGACCAGACCCAGAATCAGATAGTGCTCGGCGAAGGCGTCGAAGCGACCCCACAGGTTCTGGTCGAACAGCCAGGGCGCCACGTCGACGTCGTAGGCGAACTGGATGTTGTGCTTGCCCACCATGTTGGTTTCGGCGATGGTCGTCTTGCTGAACAGAGCCTCGGTAATGAGCGGCTCGCCATGGCCTCGACTCATGGCGGTGTAGTAGTAGGAGGGCTTGAAATTGGCGGCACTCATGATGAGCTTGTTGCGCCATACCGTGTCTTGTA
The DNA here is from genome assembly GCA_036501005.1 of Candidatus Xenobia bacterium. Lineage (GTDB taxonomy): Bacteria > Vulcanimicrobiota > Xenobia > RGZZ01 > DASYBA01 > DASYBA01. The sequence goes on from DASYBA010000705.1 coordinate 21,838, forward strand.
TCGTGCCCCGGCCGGCCTTGACCCGGCAGGTGCTGTTGATGACATAGAAGCTCTCGCCGCCCAGTTCGAGCTGGCGGCCGATTTCGAACTGCGAGAAGCCGATCGGCTGCCCCATCCAACTGATCTGGTAGGTCGCCTCCGAGCCGACCGGCAGACGAAGGCCCTTGAGATCGCTATCGGACGGCGGTGGCGGCGTCGGCGAGGCTAGCGGCTTGGGCGAAGGGCTGGACGGCGTTGGCGTGGGCACCGGGGTGGGCGACGGCGAGCCGGTCGGACCTTCTGTCGGCGACGGCGTGGGCGTCGGGGTCGGGGTCGGACTGGCGGCGTGACGGTGGTGGAAGAAGGGCATGGCGCCGGCTTGGGGCGGGGTCAAGGAAGAGCAGGCCAGCGCGACCGTCGCGACCAGCAGGGGTAGTTTCCATCTCATTTCAGGGTGTTTCTCCATCGGGGCGCAGAGCGCTGCCTTCAAGGCGGGGCAGCGACTTGGACAGGTGGCGTGCGAATCCTGCTCTGGCCGGGGCGCCCCCGCCGAAGGAGAGAGCGCGCCGGAGGAGGAAGGAATCCTATCCTGGAGGGCCCCACACCACACCATGGAACAGCCTGACGCACCCCTCATCCTGATCGTCGACGACAACAAGCAGAACGTGCAGTTGCTCAAGGTCTGTCTGGAGTCGAAGGAGTATCGCACGCAGGTCGCCTACGACGGTGAAGAAGGCATCCGGCTGGCCCAGGAGATCAAGCCGGATCTGGTGCTCCTCGACGTGATGCTGCCCGGCATGGACGGTTTCGAAGTCTGCCGTCAATTAAAGACGCAAAACCATACTATCTTCCTGCCCATCATCATGATCACCGCCCTCAGCGAGCCGCAAGACAAGATTCGAGGCTTGGAGGAGGGGGCTGACGACTACCTCAGCAAGCCCTTCGACCGCTTGGAGCTGTATTCCCGGGTCAAGAACCTGGTGAAGCTCAAGCGTCTTTTCGAGGATCGCGTCACCCTGCAGAAGCGGCTCGAAGTCGAACAGCGCACCCGGGAGCTGCTCAAGCAGTTCGTCAATGCGTTCTCCGGCGGGATTTTCCACATGGTAGAAGAGGACGAGCTGGAGCGGCTCAAGGCCCAGGCCAGCGAACTGGCCAGCCAGGAGATCCAGCACCCGGATCAGATTGGCAAGGCGCGGGCCCTGACCGAAGAAGCTCTCATCAAGCTGGGCATGGATCGCGATCGGGTGTTCGACATGGTGCTGTGCGTATCGGAAGCCACCACCAACGCCCTCAAGCACGGCGACGGGGGC
>DASYBA010000706.1:0-4271 GCA_036501005.1 Candidatus Xenobia bacterium
CGACATGATCGACTATTTCAGCGGCCTGTTTGGCAAGTATCCGTTCAGCTCCTATGGGAATGTCGTGGTGGGGCGCAACCTCATCGGCGGGGCGCTGGAGACCCAGGGCCGTTCGATATTCGACCCGGAGATGATCACCGGGGACCAGCAGAATGAGGCCGCGGTCGCCCACGAACTGACACACCAGTGGTTCGGCGACAACGTCAGCCTGAAGTCATGGCAGGACATCTGGCTCAACGAGGGCTTCGCGACCTATGGCGAGTGGCTCTGGGAGGAGAAGACCCAGGGCGCCCAGGCCGTGGACCAGACGGCCCGCCAGGTGTACGACTCCCTGGGATCGTCAGGTCTGGTGGCGCTGCCCGACAACGTTCGAAAGTACATTCCCCGCACCGAAGTGGGCCCGGCTCTGGGCGACTCCGTCGTCGGCAAGCCCGCCCCGTCCCAGCTTTTCAGCCAGGACGTGTACCTGCGCGGCGGATTGACTCTCTATGCGTTGCGCAAGGACATTGGCGACAAGGCGTTCTTCAGTGGCATGAAGACCTACGCGTCGGACTTCGGCGGCAAAAACGCCAGCACCGACGACTTTCGAGGCGTGATGGAAAAGGCGAGCGGCCAGGATCTCAAGTCGTTCTTCAACGCCTGGCTCTTCCAGCCCGACCTACCCCCATTCCCAGGGGCCTGAGACGCCTCTATCACCGGGTCAAGCTTTCTTCAAAGTAATGAGAACGGAAGGGCTTCCACCCCGTGGCCGAGCGGTAGTCGCACGTCGCCTGGATGAACGACATAGCCAGGGTGACAGCGCTCCCCCACCGCCCTACGGAAAGACAGCAGGCCCGCTGCCATGGAAGGTCGGGGGGTGGCGGATAGCTTGACCTCAACGGGGATCAATTGTGCCCCGTTGTCGACGCACGAACGTCTGGGGCCTCCAACGAGACGTAGCGGTGGGCGAAGAGGTGCCTCAGCAGCGTGGTCTTGCCCGACTGGCGTGGCCCCACCACGACCACGGCGGGAAACTCATGTGCGGCCCGCTCCAGGATGGGTTCCATCGAGCGGGTGATGTAATCATGCATTTAAAATGCATGATTACAGGTCCCCCAGAGGAAGCCTGCAGCCAGAAATCGGTCGCCGCCCTCGCCGCCGGACAATATTTTTGCGGGCTCCTGGTAGATTGGGAGCGGGCAAAAATATCGTCGTCTGCTGCACGATACTCGCGGGGGACTGCAGCCTCTCTCCTGGGGGAAGACGCCGCCGCTCCCCGACGTTCTGCTCAACCTCTGGGAAGCGTCGCATCGGGCTTTGGCAACCACTGCCAGAGGTCGCCAGTCAGGCCGTCGGGCTGGCCCGCTCCACAACCAGCACAGGGGACGGGAAGTGGCCGTTGAACGTTCCCACATCCCCATCGCCGGGTGTCCAGGCCCGCTGCATGCTACAATAAGCCCAAGAGAGCACCTGTCGTTTGGAACACGCCACCGAAGGTCCCTCCCTCGTTCTGCCCGAGGGCGGCGACATCCTCAAGGTCATCCGCCAGAGTCCAGACTTTCTGCGACTGTGGATCGCCTCAGCCATCCTCATGGGCGGCGACTGGTTTGTGACGGTAGCCGTCATGACCCTCTCGCTCCAGTTGACGCATTCGCCTCGGGTGGCCAGCATGGTGCTGCTCTCCAACACCGTCCCCACCTTTCTGGCGACGCCCGTGTCCGGCCCGCTGGCCGACCGCCTCAATCGCAAGCGCCTCATGATCGCATGCTGTCTGATCAGTGCCGTGACCGCCCTCGGTTTCATGTTTGTGACCTCGGCCGACCGCGTGTGGATCTGCTATGCCTGCACCGCCGTCATCGTCGTCATGGTCGCGTGCTGCCTGCCGGCGGCCACCGCGGCCCTCCCCTGTCTGGTGGGTCCCCAGAATCTGGTGGCCGCCAACACGCTTTTCGGCGCCACCTGGGGCATCATGGCGGCGATCGGATCGGCCCTCGGCGGTTGGGTCGCCAGCGGCCTGGGCCGCAACGCAGCCTTTGAGTGCGATGCCGTCGGGCTGCTGATTTCCGCCGCCATGATCTGGTCCATCCGCATGCGAGACTTTCGCTCCGACACGCCGCACCCGCTGCCCCCCTCCGACATGGACGACATGTACGAGAAAGCCCCGGAGGAAGAAGAAGGCGACGTCACCTTCTGGGGGGCGATAAACACGCTCCTCCACAATCCGTCGCTGGCCCTGGTGGTGCTGGCCAAAGCGTTCTGGGGCGTCGGCGGCGGCATTCTGCTGCTCCTCTCGGTCTTTCCCGTCCAGGTCTACAACTTGCCGGATCCCGACCGAGGCGTCGGCCTCATGTACTCCATGCGAGGCGTGGGAACGGTGCTGGGCCCCCTCCTCGCCTTGATGATCGTGCGCAACCAGACCCGCTCGATGCCCAAGGCCATCTGGATCAGCCTGGTCATGTCCGGCGTCTTCTATATCGTGTTTGCCCAGTCGCCGACCCTGCACCTGGGGGCCATGTCGATGCTGCTGGCCAATCTGGGGGCCGGCGCCGTCTGGGTCGTGTCGACGACGATGATGCAACTGACCATTCCCAATCACCTCATGGGACGGCTTTCGGCCATCGACCTGGGCGCTTTCACGCTCACCATGGCCGTGTCCCAGTACTTCAGCGGCCGGTATGCCGAGCACGCCAACCCCCGCGAGGTGGGGGTCGTGTGCGGCATTGCGTGCATCGCCACCGGCTTTCTGTGGGCCATTCTGTGGGCGTTCTGCCGCCGCAAGCGTCCCATCCAGATGCCCCACGCCACCCTGGCCGAAGCCAAGGCTCAGGCCCGTCGTCACGAAGGAGCCTCCAACGTTGCCCAACATCCTGTCTGAGTTCCTCAAGGACTGGCGCACCACCGGCACCATCGCCCCCTCCTCCCGCTTTCTGCAGCAGGGCATGGTGGCCCCCATCCGCCCGCTGCACCCGAAGACGGTGGTCGAGCTCGGTCCGGGGACGGGGTGCATCACCACCCCCCTCCTCAACGCCCTGGAACCCAAGGCGAACCTGGTCGCGGTGGAGATCAACCAGCGCCTGGCCAGCGGCCTGCCCCCGCACCCTCAGCTCAAGGTGGTCTGCGACTCGGCCGCCAACCTGCCGGCCATTCTGGAACAGCTCGCACTCGGGCCGGCCGATGCGGTGATCTCCGGCCTTCCCTTCGCCAGTCTACCGGCGGCCTTGCGGGACGAAATCGTCCAGGCGTCCTGGCAAGCCCTGCGCCCGGGCGGCGTGTTCGTGGCTTTCCAGTACACGCCCCTCGTCCTGCCCCCTCTGCTGCGCCGCCACTTCGGGCAGTTCAAGGTCCGACCGGTGCTCATCAACCTCCCACCCGCGCTGGTCTATACCGCCGTGCGGAGGGAGTCAGGGGCCTGAGTTGAACTCCACAACCCCAATGAACCCGGAGCGGCGTGCGTGGCAGGAGGGTCTGCCTTATATCGTGGCCCCGCTGGCGACAGCGGCCCTCCTCTGGCAGCGACATCGAACGGTGGCGGCCGCGGCCGCGGCGGCGGGTCTGGCCTGCGCGGCCTTCTTTCGCGATCCCGACGTCACCACCGAAGCGGATGACGACGACGTCGTGTCGGCCGCCTGCGGGCGAGTCATGGCCGTCGATCGGGTGGAAGACGCCTGGTGGATCGGCGGCCCCGCCGACCGGATCGCCGTCTTTTTGTCCATCACCGACGTGCACGTCAATCGCTTTCCCATTGCCGGCCGTATCCGCGAGGTGAGGAGGATCGCTGGTCAATTTGTGCCGGCCATGCTACACTCCGAGAACAACTGCCGCGACCTGTTGGGGCTCGAGGGGATGCACGGTCGGGTCCTGCTGGCGCAGATCAGCGGTCTGATCGCCCGCCGCAGCGTGCAGTGGTGGCCCGTGGACGAGCCGGCCCGGGTCGGTCAGCGCTTCGGCATGATCCGGTTCGGCTCACGCACAGACGTCTATCTTCCCGCCGGCGCGGCCCAGATACTGGTAAGACCTGGGGACCGTGTCGTCGGGGGTATAACTAGAATAGCGAGGTACATGCCCTTCTAATGCCCCTCAATATCGCCTGCTGGGTCACAATCTTCAACATGTCGTGCGGCTTCTTTGCCATCATGCTGGAAATGGCGAACCAAAGCCATGCGGGGCTGCTCATGCTCCTGCTGGCCTTTGTGGGCGACGGGCTGGACGGCATGTTGGCCCGCAAGCACAACTGTGCCTCGACCTTCGGCGAGAACCTGGACTCCCTGTCCGACGTCATCGCCTTCGGCGTG
>DASYBA010000707.1:0-3614 GCA_036501005.1 Candidatus Xenobia bacterium
CGCCGTCGACGAAGCCATTTTTGCCCTCATGCCGGAAGTGGCCATGCCCATTCACCAGTTCTTCTGGGGCTATCGGGAAGACCAGGTGGCGACGTTCTTGACCCCCGTGCCCGTGTACTCGGCGGGTTCTTTTCAGAAAGTGGGCCAGGGCGTCAAGATCCGCAAGAAATTCCTGGACACGGCGCAGTGGTCGCCGGACCTGGAGACGGGGGCTGACGGGCGTCTGACGCTGAAGGTCCCGCTGCCTGACAACCTGACGACGTGGCGGTTCACCGCCACTGCCATATCGAAAGAGACCCGGGTCGGGGCGACGCGCACGACCGCGGTGGTGCGCAAGCCGTTCATGGTGCGGGTGATCGTGCCTCGATTCATGACCCGCTCAGACGCCACGACCGTGCTGACCCAGGTGATCAACGAGACCGGCTCGGCCCAGGACGTCACGGTGCGGATCAAGCTGGAGAACCTCAAGCTGATGGGGTCCGATACGTGGACCGGGCCCATGAAAGCTGGCGAGACCAAGAGTTTGAAGTGGGCTGTGACGCATGACGGGTCTTTGCCACCAAAGGTGACCGCGGTAGCCACCACGGCGTCAGGGGTATCGGATGGGGAGGAGCAGACCATGGGGGCGGTGCCGTGGGGTGCGCCGCAGACCACGGCCGCGGCCGGGTTCCTCAAGGCCGGGAGCACGGTGGAGAGCGCGCTGACCATGCCGGCGGATTTCGACAAGACCGCCGGCGGACTCAAGGTGCACCTGTCGCCGGGCATCCCCGGCGTGGTGGCGGCCAGCCTCTCGTCGCGGAATGTCGGATCGAGCACCGACGAGATCGCCCAGTCGGTCTACCTGGCCTCCCGAGTGGTCGATGCGGTCAAGCATCATGGCGTCGTCATGCCCTTGTCGGGCGCGGCCATCCTGCGCGGCGTGCAGGAACGGATCCCGACTCTATACGGACGGCAGACGAACGACGGTGGGTGGTCGTGGCTGGGCCGGGGGGCGTTCGACGTCTACGTGTCGGCCCAGGTGGTGGAGGCTTTGGCTGAGGCCCGCCAGGCGGGTTTTCTGGTGGATGACGAGAAACTGAATCGGGGCGCCGAATTCTTGTTACGGAGCCTGGCCCCCCAGGAGAACCTGGGAGAGGCGGTGACGCTGGCGCACGCCGCGGTGGCGGTGAAACCTCTCCCGAGCGATACGTTGGCCTATTTCTACCAGCATCGACAGCAGCTTGACTACCAGGGGCAGGCCAGCCTGGTGGAGATTTTCGTGGCCAGCAAACAGGCAGAGAAGGCCCGGATCCTGGCTGGAGAACTGATCAAGGCGGCCACCCGCACGAAAGATCAGGCTTTCTGGGAGACGGCCCCGGAGAAGTACGACTGGTCAAGCGACAGCGTGATTGCCACCGCCCACGTCTTGGAGGCCCTTTGCCAGGTCGATGCCCACAACGACGTGCTGGAACCGACCTTGCGCTGGCTCATCATGCGGCGCTCGGTCGACGGCTGGGGAACGGAAGGAGAGACGACTGCCGCCTGCGGGGCATTGCTGCGGTGGATGGCCACCCACGGGGAGCAGGGAGGGCCCATGGACGTCGACCTGCTGGCCAATGGACAGAAGCTCGGGCACTGGACCATCGAGACGGGCGACCCACAGGGGAAGGAAAGGGTGGCCACCATCCGGCCGTCCCAGCTCCGCCCAGGGGCGAACCAGCTCGAACTGGTGGCGCACGGCAAGGGCAGCGTCCTGTATTTCTGGCAGTCGGATGTCTATCCGATGAGCCAGGACCCCATGCCGCCATCCGACCACGGGCTGGCGGTGAACCGACAGTATTTCCGCCGTATCTTCAACTACGATGCGCAGGGTAGGCTGACGTATCGATTCGAGCCCCTGCACGGCAGCGTGAAGGTGGGCGACCAGGTGCTGGTGGTGGTGAAGTTCGCCTCCTGGCACTCCAGCAAGTACCTGGAGCTGGACGACCCGCTGCCGGCCGGATTTGACGCCAGCGAACAGGACGAAGCGTCGCTCTATCCGACAGGATACCAGCATGACTATATCTCCCGGGTGTGGTTCCGGGATCAGAAGGTGCAGATGTACCAGGACCACGCCGAGCCCCGCATCTACCTGTATACCTACATGATGCGGGCGACCACGCCGGGCCGTTACAGCATCAACCCCGCGACCGTCAAGCTGGCGTACTACCCCGAGGTGCGGGGCAACAGCACGTCCGGCGTGCTGGAGGTCCAGCCGTGAACCCCCCGCGCGTCCGTCGCCCCCCCTATTTGCTTCGAGACGGTATGATGTGGAACTCCGTGCCATATGCATCACCATATTCAGTGCCACATCATACCGAAACTGCCACATCATACCGGAGGGTGGCGGGGACGGGGTGGGTGTTGCGGCAGGCATGGCGGGTGGGCTTCCTGCTGGCGATGCTGTCGGGGTGCCAGAAGGCTGCCACCGTACCGGAGCCCCCGGCCGTCGTGCAGACGGCGGATCCGTTCGCCGGGGTGCAGTTCGATACGCCGCACCCGGCGGGGGGGAGCCGAGACCGGCGAGCGGTGCCTGACGATGCGGCGATGGCCACCGTCAAGCTGGGGGCTGTGGCGCCCGACTTTGTGCTGCCGGGGGTGGACGGGCCGACGCACCGCCTGTCGGACTGGCGCGGGAAGCCCACCATCGTGGCGTTCTGGGCCTTCTGGTGCACGACGTGGAAGGAGGTCAACGCTGGCTTCAACCGTCTGGCCCCCGAAGTCACAGGGCGGGGGCACCTGGTGACGGTGGATGTCGACTGCCAGTGGAAAGACGAGTTCACCACCGCGGGCAAAGTGCCGTACCTGGCGTTGATGGACCCCGGCAGCGCTGTATCGCATCAGTGGAACGTGCAGGCAGTGCCCACCATCGTGCTGGTGGACGCCCATGGGGTGTTGCGGCATCGAGTGCAGGGGTACCCGGGCGACGCCACCCTGCGGGCGTGGCTGAGGGAGCGATAGCATGCGTCGAAACAGTGTCTGGCTGTTGGTGGTGTTGCTGCTGGCGGCGGTGGCGGGCGGCATGTTTTCGTGGCGGCCGGGGGTCAAGCAACGTGACGTGTACGGAGCTGTCGTCGAGGGGTTTCTGGATGGTGACAAGGCGTTGCCTGGCATCTATGTATCGGTCCATGAACAGGATCCACCCGACCGGCTCCCTGGCTATCCCGTGAGCGCAGCCGAACTTCGATACGAGCATGGCCCGGTGCCTCGAGTGTACGACCGCCAGACGCATCTGGAAGGGGCTCTGCTGGATCTCGGGGACATCCACCTCGAGGGTCACTTCTGGCGGGGTTATACGGCGACGGTGCCCGTCGTTTTGACGTACCGCGGCGAGGTGCAGCCGCTGGAGGCGAAGCTTCGCCTGGACAGCGGCCGCTGGTGGATGACGAGCCCCACCTGGTAACCAGGAAAGCGGCTGACGCCCGAGAACCGCCAGCCCCATGAAGGCTCTGGCAAAGGTGGTTGCCCTGCTGGTCTTGGCCGGCCAGGTGACGTACGTGGTGCGCAGCCTCTCCCGCCCCCTGTGGGCGGACGAGATCGTCACCGCTCTCGACGCCCGCCTGGATCCACACTCCCTGTGGCTGGCCCTCCTCGAC
>DASYBA010000708.1:0-2065 GCA_036501005.1 Candidatus Xenobia bacterium
GCCCGCCCAGGCCGCCCCGCTGAGCGTGCACCCCGATTGGCGGCTGGAGGCCCCGGTGCTGCATCTGCCGCGCCCCGTGGTGGGGCAGGAACCGCTCTCAGCACCCCCGGCTGCACCGGTACCTGTCGATCCCCCCGCCCGATCGCGAGCTCGCTATATCCCCGCGCCCGCACCGGTGGAGACCCCGCGCATCTTCCAACGGTCTCGCCAGGACGAGGACATGGATTTCGAGCGTCAATAGCAGGAACCGTCGCTGGACCTCCTTAATGTTCGGGCCCCGGAAACAGCATTGGAGGTAGATAGATGCGCATAGTTGACGTACTTTTGGCCGAGCTGGAGCAGGAGGCCAAGACCACCCAGAAGTTCCTGGAGGCCGTGGCGGCCGACAAGCTGGACTACAAGGCCAGCGACAAGAGCATGACGCTGGGCAAGCTGGCCAACCACGTGGCCACCATCCCTGGCTTCCTGGTGGATTGGATCAAGACCGACGAGTTCAACATGAACTCGGGCGACAAGATGCCCGAACAGAAGATCACCAAGGAGAGCATCCTGGCGGCCTTCGAGAAGAGCCTGGCCCACGCTCGCGAGGTGCTTGGCACCCTCGACGATACCAAGATTCACAGCAACTGGACCTTCAAGATGGACGGCAAGACCATGTACTCCATGCCCAAGACCGCCTTCGTGCGGACGTGGATGTTCAACCACCTCTACCATCATCGGGGTCAGTTGGGCGTGTATCTGCGCTTGACCGGCGCCAAGGTTCCAGCCTCCTACGGCCCCACGCCCGACGAGAACCCGATGCAGATGACCGCCTCGGCCGTCAACGCCTGATTTCATCGTTCGTCAGTTTTGAGTCGCCAGTCACTTGACTGGCGACTTTTTTCTAGAAGTCCACGGGCTTGCGATATTCGATATTCTTGCGAAGAGAATTCTTGAGGGGATCGTCGATCGTCTCGGGTTCGTAGTCGGTATAGGCGTTCAGGATGTCGGCGGCATCGAACTGCGGAGTTTCTTTCGACTTCATGTAGCGCCACACCACGTACTGCGCGGCGGCGACCAGCACCGCGAACGTGATCTCCGCGATCAAGAACCATGGGGCAAAGAAGATGAGGCGTCCCGGCATCGCGATGGTCCGAGCTGGAGATGCCGCCAACCCGTAGCCCTTCATGCCCCACAACGGTGAAGTCAGGAGACCGACCAGACAAAGCATCCGCCCGTAGTTGACCTGACGAATGATTTGCGCGCCCCGCAGGCCGTACTGCTTCTGCATCTTGTCCAGCAGGGGGGTGCCGTCGGGGGCATCGACCGCAGCAGCTTCGATGGCGACCTCGAAATCCACGCATTCATAGACGACTGCCGCCGAGGGTTGCTTCGGATCGTAGAACACCGTGACGGGTTGGCGGTTCTTCAGGCCCCGGTAGCCGCTCCGGTCCACCTGCTGCTTGCCGATGATGTCGTCTTCGTACCCGTCCGGCTTGAATTCGAACTGGATGAACAGGGCCCGGCCCTGCCGTCCCCGGTTGAAGGGCTGATGCGCGGTGATGCAGCCGCTGACGATATTCCCCCAACGGAGCAGGCGGCCCTGACGATTGAAACGAGTGCCCACCTGGACAGCGGGGATCAGACAGAGCACCCCGGGCACACCCAGCGCAGCCATGGCCGCTAGAAAGAACCAGCCCGGGTCGCCGCCTTGTTTGGCGAGCTCGGCCGTGATGGGCACGGCGTTGGTGAAGATGGATCGAGAGACGACCGCCTTGGCGGGGTGCTTGTCCAGCGTCGGAAACGTCCCCGGGTCGATGTTGACGGCCCAGCCGTACTCTTTATTGGCGCCGGTGCCGATCTCGTAGTCGAAGGCGGTCATCCACAGAAAGGCGTAGTGCCCGGTCACCCGGCACGGCGTGGTGGTGGCGATGCAGTGGCTCAGCGGAAAGATCGCCGCCAGCACCAGCAGAACGGCCCCCAGGCAGAGAGAGCCGACCAGGATCAGCGGCTGACTGCCGGCCCGTTTGTCGGGTCGCAACCGCAGCGCCCGCGGTGGAGGAACATCGCGTAAATCGACGGCGGT
>DASYBA010000709.1:0-4227 GCA_036501005.1 Candidatus Xenobia bacterium
ACGTCTTCGAGAACAAGTGTGCCCTCATCATCCAGCGCCAGGTCGGCGACCACGTCGACAGCTTCGCCAGCGCCCTGCGAGCCGCCTTGCGAGAGGATCCCGACGTCATCATGGTGGGCGAAATGCGAGACCTGGAGACCATCTCGACCGCCATCACGGCCGCCGAGACGGGTCACCTGGTGCTGGGTACGCTGCATACCCGCAGCTCTGTGCAGACGGTGCAGCGCATCATCGATTCATTTCCCACCAGCCAGCAAGCGCAGATCCGGACGATGTTGTCGGAGTCGCTACGGGGGGTCATCTGCCAGCAGTTGGTGCCCAAGGCCGATGGCACCGGGCGAGTGGCGGCCTATGAGCTCCTGCTGGTAAACGGCTCCGTATCGAACACCATTCGAGAGGGCAAGGACTTCCAACTGCCCAACCTCATGGCCCTGGCCAAGGCCAAGGGCATGCGGTTGATGGACGATACCCTGTTGGAGCTGCTGCAGAAAGGCTCGGTCAGCAAGGAGATGGCCCTGGAGCGGGCCAACGACCCCAAGCAGTTTGCCTTGAGCATGGGAAAGTAAGGTGTAGCATATGGCTCTTTTTGGTGCCTTCGGCAAGAAGTCCCAGCCCCAGACGGCCTCTCAGGTCATCGCCGATATCAAATCAGAGGATGCCGCACCGTCGCCACCTGCTCAGCAGAGAATGTTCCACGAGGTCACGCTCATGCCCAAGCAGGAGCGAGACATCCTGGCGCTGGGGCTGAAGCCCGGGTATGGGCTCAACGACCTCTTGCAGCGCCTGGTATCGCTGGGTGCGTCCGACCTCCACCTGGAGTCGGGCAACCCGCCCATTTTGAGACTCAAGGGCGACATGCGGTACACCGACCTGCCCCCCAACAACCACGAGCAGGTGGAGAAGCTCCTGTCGACGTTTCCGGTCAACGAGGCGCAGCGCGAGAAGTTCGAGCAAGCCGGCAACATCGACTTTGCCTATGAGCTGCCCGGCCTCGCCCGGTTCCGCGTCAACTGGCTGAAGCAGCAGAGCGGCACCGGATGCGTGGCCCGGTTGATTCCTTCGCGAGTGCCGACCATCGAGGAGATGGGGCTGCCGGAAGTGCTCAAGAAGGTCTGCCTTTCGCCTCGAGGCATCGTGCTGGTGACGGGGCCGACGGGGTCGGGCAAATCTACCACCCTGGCGGCCATGATCAACTACATCAACCAGAACCGCAAAGCCCACATCATCACCATCGAAGACCCTATCGAATTCAGCCACATCTCCAACAAGTGCCTGATCGACCATCGCGAAGTCGGGCACCACTGCAAATCGTTCGCTTCGGCTCTGCGGTCGGCGTTGCGTGAAGATCCCGATATCATCCTGGTCGGCGAAATGCGAGACCTGGAAACCATTTCGCTGGCCCTCAGTGCGGCTGAAATGGGGGTGCTGGTGTTCGGCACCCTGCACACGAACAGCGCCACCAAGACCATCGATCGTATCATCGACGTCTTTCCTTCCGACGGTCAAGAACAGGTGCGCATGCAGGTCTCGCAGTCGCTGCGAGGCGTGGTGGCGCAGCAGCTCTTGAAGAAGGCCGATGGTTCGGGCCGAGTGGCAGGCCTGGAAATCATGTTCGTCAACGAGGGCATTCGCTCGCTGATTCGAGAAGGCAAGACGTCGCAGTTGGCCTCCTTCCTGATCATGGGGCGAGACGAAGGCATGCAGACCCTGGATGCGCACCTTATCGAGTTGGTTCGCAAGGGCCAGATTCGCAAGGAGGATGCGTTGGAGCGTGCCCACGATCTCACCACCTTCACTCGCGCCGGCCTCATCACCGAGGAACAAGCCAAGCGCCACGTCTAGGCCAGGTCTGGCTGTCATGCTGGGGCTGCTATTGCTGGTGGCAGGCTGCGGGAGAGCGCCAGACGACGCGGCCCCTGGCCTGTTTGACGTCGCCGAGCTGGCCCTGGTGCGACTGGCACGGCCTGGGCTTTACGAACAGGTCGCGGGTTTGCGAGTCCAGTTGGCAGGCCGCACGGAAGACCTCCGGGCCAGTCGGGCCGGGCTGCGCGACCTGCCTGACCTGCGGCGACAGCGAGCCGAGCTCCAACGCCGGCACGACGTGCTGGCCGCCCGCAAGGCCAACCTGGAAAAGCGACTCGGACCGTGAGACTGGCCCTCCTTCTGGGCCTGGCAGCCATCGCCCTCGTCTTGCTGATGGTTCTTTGGCTCGGCGCGTTCCGTCTCCAGGGAGACCTGGAAGCTGAGCGCACCAACCTGCAAGCCGCGCTTCGCTCGATCGACAACGCCCAGGAGCCCCGCTCCACCGAGGTGCAGGCGCTGCAAGTGGACATCCGCACCCTGCAGGCGTCCAATCTCCAACTGCGGCGCGACATCGCGGACCTCGCCTTGCGTCATGAAACCTCGCTCTACGGCCAGTATCGCTTGCTGGCCATGCAGGAAACGGACCGCCTGGACGATCTGGCGCGGGCGACCACGCCCGCGGCCTGGAGGCGCACTTTCCAAGTAGCCTTGGCGTTGCAGAGCCAGTTGGAGCAAGGTCTGCTGCACGCCGAGTGGAACCAGGCGCTGGAGCAGGGCCGGCCTTCCTATGCGCACTTGTGTCGGGCGCTGGACGCCTATCGATACGCCGCTCCCGACGGGCCGGAACCCGCTCAGGAGCGGCAGGATCGTGCGCAGGTGGGCCGCCGAGAGGTGGCCGAAGCCCGCCGCCGTCTGCAGGGCACGCAAGGTGAGACAGATGGCTTCCGCCCGGAGGATGCCTGGTGATCCTCAACCTGGACTGGGTCGTGTCGGTGGTGGCCAGCCTGCTGGCTTGCCTCCTCATCGTCGGCGGCTTTGCCCGCGGGGCAGACTGGCAGCACAGCGAGCAATTGTTGGAGGAGGGCCGGCAGCGGGCGGCGGCCAGAGGTCGGGATTTTGACGCGGTCAGTGCCACGGCCAACGCCCTGCCCGACCTGGCGCGCGCTGAGCAGGAGGCGGGCGACCGCTGGGCCGCCGCGACGCACGGCCATGTCGTCGACTCGACGTCGGTGGACGATTTGACCGACAGGTTCAACGCGGCCGTTGGCCACGCGGTAAGGCAGGCCGGACTCAAGCAGGTGCGGACCACGTTGTTCATCGAGCACGCCACCGACGTACCCGTCACGTCCTTTGGCCAGGCTTTCCGGGAGTACCAGGTCGTGCTGACCGGCAGCGACGCGGGCGTGCAGGCCTTCGCTCACACGGTGGCGACCTGCGGCCTGGGGGTCGTGGCTGAGGTCCGCAGCCTGCACTGGGATCCAGCCCAAGAGTCCAGCACCTGGGTCATCCGAGTCTTTCCGGTGACCCTGCCAGCGGGGCCATCCCATGAACAGTGAGCGCTGGCCGTGGTTTCTTCCCCTCCTGGTCGCCGGCCTGGTGACAGTGGGCTGTTGGCTGCATGGGGCTGCGCTGGCGAATGCCCTGACGGAGCAAGAGGCGCGGGAGCACTCCTGGAAGACGCGCATCACCCAGGTCCAGGCGGCCCACCCGCAGATGCAGGCGCTGCAAGAGCGCATGCGCGTGCTGCCCTCGTTGACCGAGGCCGTCGACCGTATCGGAACCGTGGGGGGGCGTGTCGAGTCAGTGCTCCAGGCCGTGGTGCGGATGCGGCCCGCGGGCGTGACGGTCTCCGACGTGGTCTTGACCGCGGACGATGGACCGCCGGTCGTGTACCTCACTGCGACCGCCCGCCAGCCGGCTGCCCTGACCGCCTACACGACCGCCCTGGCCCACTGGGACGGCTGCGGGGCCCTCCATGCCACGCCGCTCATCTCCGCCTCGAAGGAGGCCCATGTCGAGGTGGAGATGCGGGTCCGATCGCGCGACAAGAGCCCTGGAATCCAGGGCTCTTAACGCTCTCTTCCTGCTGTGAGTACCTTCCGATACGGAGGTACCTTTTTTATTGAATCAACCTTCATCGTGCAGCACGAAGCTGCACGGCGGTCGTTCGATACGCCGGAGGCGGGGAGGAAACTGCTTTTCCCTCTGCTTCAGAGTATATCATCTCCGTGTTACAGACCCCAGCCTGTTTGTGAACAGAAGAAAAAGCAGTTGTAAATCTTTACTACCGATCGGGAAGGGTCAGCGAGGCGTCCGACAACTGGATGCCCTTGATGATCTGCACCAGCGTGTCCGAGGTCGCGCCCGGGAAGGCCAGGAAGATGCCTGCCGTACGATAGCCGCTGCGCAGCGTGGCGGTCCGAA
>DASYBA010000710.1:0-7669 GCA_036501005.1 Candidatus Xenobia bacterium
GCCTTGCCAGCGGATTTGAAGCTCCTTCGACGACAACTCCTGGATTTCAGCAGGATCGTCACTGTACGGGCTCATATTTCATGCCTTCATGGGGATACGCTGTCTCATTCTAGCCTTCCTGGTGCTAGCGGCAGTTCCTGCCCCCGCTGCATTTCTCACCGGTCAAGATGTGGCGCGCTTCAACGCCCACGTCACCCGGCTGCAGTCGGCCATGGATGCGGTGCACCGGGCGATGGACGACCGCGCCCCCGATGACCTGCGCGACGCCCTGGAAAGTTTCCGCAGCACCCTCTTGTCGGCGCGCTCAGATTATAGCCGCCTGCGAGACGTCATCGCCAGCCGCACCGATCGCCTCTACGACCAGAACAAGTCCTACGGTGACCCGCCGCACTGGCCTGCCGCCCAGGCCGAGAAACTGAGTCGCTACCAGCAGGAGGCGGCCGACATCACGACTGCCGAGGATAACTGCCACTTCCTGGCGGACCAGACCAACGAGGACCTTTCTACGCTGCATCACACCCGGGAGGAGGGGGTCGATCCCCTCGCCGAGTCGTATGATCTGTACGACACGCGCATCCGCGAGCTCAATGAGCGCTTTGGCACCTACCAGTCGCAACTGGCCGCGCTACGTCGCTGGCTGTAATATCGAATGGGAGCAACATGACGGAATCGAACGACAAGGCGGCCCCGACTCGCAGCCTGGAAGGGGCAGTCAATGCCCAGGACAACGCGGTTCGCACCCCGCGGCCGGAAGACGACGTGGTGGTGCGCACCCCCCGACCGGAGGACGACGTGGTGGTGCGCACGCCGCGACCAGAAGACGACGTGGTGCCCCCGGAGCGATCCGGCAACGCGGTGCTCAAGGTGCGCAGCCTGTGCAAGCGTTTCGGGCGCACCCAGGCGGTGTCGGACATCGGCTTCACGCTTTACGCCGGAGACGTCCTCGGCCTGGTGGGGGGCAACGGGGCCGGCAAGACGACGACGCTCCGCATTCTCGCGACGGTGCTCAAGCCCGATTCTGGGGAATTCGAACTGGACGGCTTCACCCTCAAGCAGACCCTCCAGATTCGTGAGCGCCTGGGCTACATGCCCGACTTTCTGGGCGTGTATGAAGACCTGCTGGTGTGCGAGTACCTGGAGTTTTTCGCCCGGGCCTACCATATCGATGAGGCCCGGCTCGACTTTCGCATCAACGAGGTGGTCGAATTTGCCGGGCTCAAGGACGTGCTGCAGCGCCCGGTCGAGGGCCTGTCCCGAGGCATGACGCAGCGCCTGGGGCTGGCCCGAGCCCTCATCCATGGACCGCGCCTCCTGTTGTTGGACGAGCCCGCTTCGGGTCTCGACCCGCGGGCCCGCCTGGAGTTCCGCGACATGGTGCGACATCTGCAGCGCCAAGGCAAGGTCGTCATCGTGTCGTCGCACATCCTGGCCGACCTGGCCGACATGTGCAACAAGATCGCCATCATCGACCGGGGGCGCCTGGTGGCCCTGGAAGAGACCGCCCACATGATCAATCGGGCGGACGGCGATCGCCGCTACAAGGTCACCTTCCTGGCCCGGGCCGAAGACGGTTTCAAAGCCCTCAAGGAGTGGGCGGGCGTCAAGGACGTGACCTGGGACGGGTCCGACCTCGTCTTCGCCTTCGATGGCTCGCGCCAGGCGGCGGCGGACCTGCTGAAGGCGCTCATCCAGCAGAACTTCGTGGTAGCCGGCTTCAACGAGCTGCCCGGCTCGCTGGAGCGAGCCTACCTCAACCTGACGCAAGGGAAATAGGTGTTAGCCCCCGACCGCATTGTGGCTGGCCAGTACCAGGTGATGCGCCTCCTGGGAGAAGGCGCCAGCGGCCGGGTGTGGCTGGTGCGCGACTTGAAGGAGCGGGGCAATCGCTGGGCCTTGAAGGAGCTGACCCCGGGGGGGAGCGAGCTGTCGCCCCGGGAAAGCCGCGAGCTGGTCGCCAAGGAGATTCGTTTCCTCCGGTCGCTGAAACATCCCGGCCTGCCCAAACTGGTCGACGTCATCGAGGAGAATGGTATCGAATACGTCGTCATGGAGCGTATCGAAGGCTTCACGCTCGAGCAGGTCTGTGCCAACCAGGGCGGGCGCCTGAAGCCGCCCGACGTGGTCAACTGGGGTACCCAGGCTGCCCGCATTCTCAACTACCTGCACTCCCGCACGCCCGCGGTCGTCTTCCGCGACGTCAAGCCCTCCAACCTCATGCTGGATGCCGACGGGGCTATCCGCCTCATCGATCTCGGCATTGCCCGCACCTTCAACCCGACTCGGCCCGGCGATACCCACTGTATAGGCACGCCGGGGTACTGCCCGCCGGAGCAATATCAGGGGAGGACGTCCCCGGCCACCGACGTGTACGCGACCGGGGCGACCATGTTCAACCTGCTGTCCGGGGAAGACCCGGAGAAATGCAAGTTCAAGTTTCCCCTGGTGTCGACGCTGGTGCCCGAAGTGTCGGAGGCCGTCGATGCGGTCATCAGCCGCTGTCTTCTGACCAACCCTGCCGACCGGTATCAGAACGGGGGAGAGCTGGTGGAGGCCCTGCGGGGCATCCTGGCGGTAAAGCGTGTGCCGGGCGGGCTGCTGCGTCTATTGAAGCGGTTCCGAGTGTAGGGATGTCGCGGCACGCCGTGGTATAAGCGCCCGTGGCACGTATTCTCATGGTCAGTCCGGAAGCCGCCCCTCTCTCTCGGGTGGGGGGGCTGGGCGACTTCGTCCGCGGTCTGGTGGTCGCCCTCGCCCGAGCCGGGCACGACGTGCGGGTGATGGTCCCGGCCTATGGGGGCACGCCACTGGAGGGCACGCTGGTGCACGATCTGGACGTGCCCTACCGCAACCGCGTCATCCCCACGCACGTCATCGAGCGGACTTTTCCGGGCACCGAACGTCCAGCCTACCAGTTGGCCCACCATGGCTTTTCCGATCGGCCCGGCATTTACGGGGACGGTCCCCGGGACTACCCCGACAATCCGATACGCTACGGCTTCTTCTGTCGGGCGGCGCTGGCATGGCTGCTCCGGTTGGGCTGGCAGCCCGACATCGTGCACGCCCACGACTGGCCGGCGGCCGCCGCCATCGTGCACTTGCGAACGACGTGTTACCAACACCCCTTCTTCGCACCCGTGGCGGGCATTTTCACGTTCCAGGACCTGCAGTTCCAGGGCATCTTTGACGGGGAGGCGATGGAGGAAGCCGACCTGCCCGCCGATGCCTGGCATTCCGACGCCCTGGAAGCGTATGGCATGGTCAACCTGCTCAAAGGCGGCGTGGCGTTTGCCGATTTCATGACTACGGTGAGCCAGGCCTACGCCGGAGAGATCCAGCGGGAACCTGACCTGGGGCTGGGACTGGAGCACCTGTTTGCGCAGCGGCACAACGATCTGGTGGGCATTTTGAAGGGGGTCGACGACGAGGCCTTCGATCCGTCTTCGGACCGAGAGATAGGGGCGCCTTTTGATGTCTCGAACCTGGCGGGGAAGAAGGCTTGTCGGGAAGCCTTGCTACGGGAGTTCAAGCTGGCACCCTCGCCCCAAGGCCCGGTCATCGGCGTATTGACTCGCTGCACGGTGCGCCGCGGCATTCCGATTCTTTTGCAGGTGCTGCCCCGACTTCTCGCGGAGGACGTGCGAGTCGTCATGTGCGGGCAGGGCGACCCCAAGCTGGAGAGCGACTTCAAGATGCTGGCGGCTCGCCATCCTGACAAGCTCAGCGTGACAGGGTATCCAGACATCCACCTGGTGCACCGTTTGTACGCCGGCAGCGACGTCCTGTTGCGGCCCAGCCTGCACGAGCCGTGCGCCGTGCCGCCCATGGAAGGGTTGCGATATGGGGCGCTGGTGGTGGGTCGGCGAGTCGGCGGCATGGTCGATAGCATGGTGGAAGAGTCAGAGGGCGGCTACGCCTTCTTGTATGCGCATCCGGGGCCGGAGAGCCTGGAGGGGGCCCTGCAGCGCATGATGGCGTGTTGGGCGAGTCCGGAACGTTGGCAGGCCGCCATGAAGCGGGCCATGGCGTGCAACTTCTCCTGGGACCGGGTGGCCGAGCAGTACGCCGAGGTCTACGAACGGGCCATCAGCCGCCGTGAGCCCGCGGTCCTCCCCCGCCGAGCGGCCTGGGGCGGATAGCCAGCGGTAGAGATCACCCGGGGCTGTGCTATAATAGGGCCATGAACAAGAGCGGTTTTTCCTGGGGATGGACCGGTCTGGCTTTTGCCGTCTTCACGGTCGTCGAAATAGTCGTTGGTACGCTGCTGCATGGCCTGATTGCCTCACGGTTTCCCAGCATGGACCTGGATCTCAAGCTCAGCATGCTGATCCTGGTCGCCAGCTTTCTGGTGGGAGGATTCGTGGTGGCGCTTGTATCGCCTCGGGTGCGGATCTGGGAGGCGGGCGTGGCGGCTTTCCTGACGGTCCTCATGACGCATCTGTATGCCTTCTTTGTGCCGGTGTCGTTTATTCATCCGGACCTGCACCGCATGCTGGTCGGAGGCGTGATGGGACTGGTGCTGGCGGCCATCGGGGCGGACAGCGGTGAACGGGTGTCCGCCCGGTTGGGCAACCGTAAAGCCCAGGAGTGGGTCGACGCGACTCGCTGATGCAGAAGACCGCGGACGTCGTCGTCATCGGGGCCGGCGTCATGGGCTCCAGTATCGCTTTCCACCTGGCCCAGCGGGGCGTCGGGCGTGTGTTGGTCCTGGAGAAGGGGCGGGTGTGCGGCGGCAACACCCGCAAGTCGGGTGCGCTGGTTCGAATGCACTATACGTACGCCCCCGAGGTGCGCCTGGCGCTTGCCGCCTTGCCCGTGTTCCAGAACTTCTCGGAGATTGTGGGAGGGCCGTGCGGTTTCACCGAGACGGGGTTCCTGATGATCGTAGGTCCGACTCAGGTGGAGAAGCTCCATCGCAATGTCGAAATGCTTCGTGGTTGCGGAGTCGATACAAGCTCTGTCAGACCTGACGAAATTCGAGAGCTGCAACCCTGCGCCGAGGTGGGGGGCATCGGCGGGGCTGCCTTCGAACCGCATAGTGGATATGCGGATCCCGTCGCCACGACCTTGAGCTTCATGGCGGCGGCCCGGCAGCGCGGGGTGATGGTCGAGGAGGGCGTCAAGGTCGAACGGGTGCTGACGGAGGCCGGGGAGGTCTGCGGGGTGCAGACGTCGGCGGGCACCGTGGCGACGCGCAGTGTGGTGTGCGCCGCGGGGCCGTGGAGCAAGTATCTGCACGACTTGCCGATCGATCCGGTGAGGGCGCAGATCGCGTTTTTCCAACGGTCCGAGGCGTACGCCCAGGAACCATCTCTAGAGCGGCAGATGGTCTATATCGATACGCTGACGGGCATGTACAGTCGGCCGCACTCGGACGGCCAGTCTCTCCTCGGCATTGGCGCGTGGGGAGACACCGCGGTGGCGAATCCCGATGCGTATGACGAATCGAACGACCTGGATTACATCCCGGAAGTGCGACGGCGAACAGCCATGCGGCTGCCCGCACTGGGTGGGGTCTCATACGTGCGAGGGCACGCGGGACTTTACGATGTCACACCCGATTCGAGGTGCCTGTTGGACAAGGACGTGGGCGCCAAAGGGTTCTTCCTGGCGGCTGGGTTCAGCGGGACGGGGTTCAAGCTGTCACCGACCATCGGGCGGGTGATGTCGGAACTGGTGGTGGATGGGAAGGCAGCGTTCGTCGACATCCACCCGTTCAGACAGTCGAGGTTCTCGGAGGGCCAGGAATGTGGCGACCCGGCCGCCGAGTACGACCTCCCGCCCGACTTCGGCCACCGCTTCTAGCGGCCTCTTCTCCTGCCCGGCAGGGCTGCCAGAACGTGTGTTCCTGGGGTACGCACATCGGCGTGGTGTGCGTATCCCGGTGTTTGAACGCTTGGCAGAGACCGCCCAGGACTTCGGCGGCGCTCTCGAGGAGGGCCTGAAACTCGGGTTGGTCCACCCGGTCGATGTCTTGGCGGCAGTGATTTCGGACGTACTCCAACATGCGCAGGATGTTGCGGGCGTGGTCGTCTGGATTGTGGCTCTGTTCGATGGGTTGTTCCATGAAATTACCTCCTCCCCATGATGTCCCGGTTTCCTCCCCGCAGAAACGTCGTAAGGCTTTGCCCGCCCGGACGGGTAAGACGCCCGAGTTACCCGCCCGGACGGGCAACCAAGGCTTTCCGTCCAGGTCGTGGACGGCAGCGGGGCTGGCCACGGCTGCCGTCGGGAGGGCTCAGGCGCCCAGCGCCCGTTGATACGGCTCGGGAATGCTGGTCTCGATCTCGATCCACGACGGCAGGTAGGTGGTATTTTCGATAGGCACCATGCGAACGCACTGCCCGACCTTGCCGTTGGGCTTGAGCGTCTGTAGCCGGCGGGGATCGGAGGTGAATATCGGATAGTTCTGCTTGAACGGATCGAAAGGCAGGATGGTCGCCCCGGGGCGATAGATCATGGCGCCGATGACGTCCTCCTTCCAGAGGGGCGGGCGATAGATGATGAGTAACCGATGGTTGGTGATGCGTACCCGGCCCGCGGTGCGCCGCACCGACGTAGCGGCTGCATGGTTGAAGGGCATGATGGCGAACCTGACTTCCTCGTCGGTGAACTCGTCCTGCTCTCCCGGGATGGCCACCAAAGCCGATAGCCTGGGGCTCTGCATGCCCCTCGAGCTGACCACCACGTAAGCGGCCAGGGGCACCAGCAGAGCCAGACCCAGGATCAATCCGACAGGCAAGTCAGTGTGCGACGTTCCACTCTTCTCCGTGGAACAAGCTGCTTTCCGACAGCACCACCAGCCCCTTGCCGACGGTGTCTTTCACACTGTCAAGCACTCTGGGGCGGTCCACCGCTCCGGCAACTTCCTTGACCGAGGTCTCTTTCACGGCGTGGGTGGCCGCTTCGTGCGCCGCCTTGACGCCCACTTTCTCCGCCGCCTTGGCGCCCACTTTCTCGGCGGCCTCAGCCGCCCCGGCCTCTGGCGCCAGGAAGGCCAGAGCGTAAATCTTCGCCACCTGCGCCCCCATGCGGGCCGCCTGCAGACCGAGCACGGCACCCGTCTGCCGCAGGCTCTTGGTAAACGCTGCTTTCGACGTCAGCCCTTCGGTGTCGGTCGGGTGCTGAGGCGCCAGCGTCTGCGAGTGGGCTGCCCGCACCAGGCTGTCGTGGGCCGCTCGTCGCAGGCCGGTGGGAAAGTGGTCGGCGACGTCACCGACCGTCACCTTGTCGCCCGAGGCGGGTGGAGTTGCGGCCGCAGGCCGTCTGGCGCCAACGCCCGCCGTCTGTACTCCCGTGCCACCCGTCGCTACCTTGGTCATGGCCGCCCTCCTACACTTCTCCCTGTACCGTACCAGAAACTTGTTGCCAACCCTGAACCATCTCGTAAATCTTTGCCAGTTTCCCTGCTAACGTCATGCCATTGATGGAACAACATCTCTATGCACCATTTAGAGTCCATAGGGTAGTCGGATGGTCAATGCCATAACGCAGGGAGGGGGTGCGCACGTCGAACTCCCGGTCGAATGCCCACCCGTCTCACCCCCGAAGAAGCCCGGCTCTACCTCACCGGCCACCACGGCCTCCGCACCCTGCAATACGCCCCCGGGGCCGACGGCGTGCGTTCCCTCCTGGCAGACCTCCGCTGCATACAGCTCGATCCCCTCAACGT